>NZ_JBEHGL010000019.1:0-46938 GCF_040225085.1 Streptococcus jiangjianxini
AGCATCATAATCTAACTTGGCATGATACTCTCTGTGAGTGAAGAACTTGTCAAATTGCTTTTCAAAAGCGATGTTAGGGTCTTTAATGTTGAGTGAATCTTTGATATCATCTAGTTGTTCCATATGAATCTTTCTAATGAGTGGTTTAGTCGCTTTTCATTATAAGTCATATGGAACTTTTTTGCTACAGTCAAAAAGACTCCATAATCTCCGATGGGAATTTACCCACTACAGAAATTATAGAGCCGAAAAAGATAGAGCTTTTGGAGTTGAGTGTTGTTTGGCATTGACGAAGTGTTAGGCAGTGTTATCTAAAGCGCGAGTTTATTAGATTTTAGAAAAATGCTGAGTAGAGGGCTCTAATTGCTTCTTTTTCTTGCTGAGTTTTTATGACAAACATAATTGAAACTTCACTTGAGCCTTGAGAAATCATCTCTAAGTTGATATTTTTCTCAGATAAAACTTTTGTTGCGGTAGATGTGATCCCAATATGATTTTTCATTTTTTCCCCTACGATCATAATGATTGAGAGGTCTCTTTCGATGTCAACTTCATCCACATGGAGCTCATTTTGAAGATAGTCAATTATTTTTTCTTCTTTTTCTGGTGTTAATTCGCGTTTTCTGAGTACAATGGACATGTCGTCAATTCCTGTTGGAATGTGCTCCCAGCGCATGTTAAGCTCTTCTAAAAGTTGTAAAACTTTGCGACCGAATCCAATTTCTCTGTTCATTAGGTATTTAGAAATATTGATACTAACAAACTGATCATCTCCTGAAATACCAACAACCGGTAAATCTAAATCTTCATGTTTTAGAATGACTTTTGTGCCTGGATGGTCAGGATTATTGGTATTTTTAATGACAAGAGGAATCTTGGCGCGATAGACGGGAATGAGAGCCTCATCGTGTAAGACTGAGAAACCTGCGTAGGCTAACTCTCGCATCTCTTTATAAGTTAATTCACTAATTGAATGTGGTTTATGAACAACACCTGGATGAGCTGCGAAGATACCATCAACGTCAGTGAAGTTTTCATAGAGATCAGCATGTGTTCCAGTGGCAATTAATGAACCAGTAATATCCGAGCCACCACGCGAAAAGGTGCAAATATCATTATCAATGGTTACACCAAAAAATCCTGGAATAATACATATATGTCGGTTGTGAGTTATTCTTTCAATGTGATGGTAACTCATTGGTAAAAGTCGCGCATTTTGCGGTTCACTTGATACAAAAAGCCCTGCTTCTCTAGGATGTAAGTAAACAGCGTCCAAACCATTTTCTTTAAAGTAAGCAGCAATTAATTTTGCATTATTATCCTCTCCAGCAGCCAGAAAGGTGTCGTATAGATAAGGATTGTTTTCAATTGGGAGTGTCGCAAGATGTTCGATGGCGTTTTGAATGGTGTCAATGATTGTCAAATCAAGATTAAGTTCAGTTGCTATGTCACGATAGCGTTCAACAATCCACTTTTTTTCTTCAGCTGTGTCTTCCTGATTAATATAATGATTGTAGTAATTGATGAGAGCATCTGTTACTTTAGTATCTTCGGGATGTCGTTTACCTGGAGCAGACACAACGATGAAACGTCGCTCTTGATCACTTTTGACAATATTGAGAACTTTTTGTAATTGTTCAGCTGAAGCAAGTGAGCTTCCGCCAAATTTTGTAACTTTCATAATGTTACTCCTCAGTAAAGTGTATTAGGGAAATTATAACAAATTTCAGATAATTTACAAGATCTTATTTCATATCTCCGCGCTAAATGTATGAAACAGATATTTCCGAATTATAGTGCAGATGATAATTCCTTTTAGAGAGTTATCTCCAGTAAGAACTCGAAAAGATAATACTTATTTTAGGAAAATCTGAACATTAAAATCCATAAAATGTCTCATGCGTTTGTTCTATTCATATCCTATTGTATAAATAAATTAAGCGTAAGTGGGAGAGTATTTTAAATTTTAGTCGAATTCATCTGAGGTCACTTCAGGGGTAAGAGAATGAGCAAGTAATCTTGTTACAATGGCTTTTGCAAAAGACTGATTTTATTATTTTCAAAACGTGGTCAGTTTGACATCTTTTCTAAGTTGTGACCTCAATCAATCATTATATCCTGCTAATGTTACTCTGATCTTTTCGCTATAAGTTTACCCTCATAACATTAGGGCAATTGTGCTGTTTTTTAAGGCTATGTCTCTATCATAAGTAGAAGTAGGTACGACCGTATAATCAATTTGAAAATCAGTATTACTTACAGGAACAGACTGCTTTGAATGGCTAAATAACTTGATTTATTAAAGTGAAAAAGATTGTTTTTTAATTGAAAAACTATTTTTTTGTGATATACTTTGAAAATAAAACTATTTAACATTCAAACAAAAAGAGGTGGAAATGATTTATCATACAATTCGATTTACAGTGACTGATAATGTTGGCAGTTTAATGTTTACAAGGGCTCAAGCAAACAATGGTTTTAATATTTCGATGTGTCTTGAAGTACTAGATGTTTTGACAAATATTGATAATGATCCAAATATTCAAATGTTAGTCATTGAGGCTGAAGGTTCTGTTTTTTCAGTCGGTGGTGATTTGCTGGAGATGGAAAGAGCGGTAACTGAAGATGATGTGGAATCCTTAGTAGATATAGCGAGGTATGTGCAGGATATTGCATTTAAACTTAAACAACTCCCCAAACCTGTCATCATGTGTACAGACGGAGCTGTTGCCGGTGCGGCATTTAACTTGGCTATAGCTTCAGACTTTTGTATTGCTAGTGATAAATCTAAGTTTATTCAGGCCTTTGTAAATGTTGGTTTGGCTCCGGATGCTGGAGGACTATTCTTACTCACCCGTTCGCTAGGCATCAACCGTGCAACTCAATTGGCGATGACGGGGGAAGCCGTTTCAGCTGAAAAAGCTGAGGAGTATGGTTTTGTTTATAAATCTTGTGAATCGGAAAAATTGGGGAAAACCCGAGATCAGCTCATAAAACGGTTGAAACGTGGTTCGTTCAATTCTTATGCAGCCAAAGCAGTTGGTCTGGGCGAGCTTCTTTTCTGACTGGGAAAGCTATGCTACTAAAGAATTATCTTGGCAGGAACGATTGGCTTTTCAGGATGATTTTAAAGAAGGCGTTAAAGCACATGCCGAAAGAAGAAGGCCTGCTTTTACAGGCAATGGTTTATTCGATAGATGAGCGGTTGATGCTATAAAATCCTTGCAAAATAATTTTACCTTTGATATAATTTGATAGTCAAACTTTATGGAGGTTATTTCGGTGGATTACAAGGAAATCAATGATTACCTAGTAGGTATTTTTAACAATGTACTCGTTATTGAAGAAGCTAGCTTGAAAACAAGCCGTTTCAATGATGTTTCAATTAAAGAAATGCATACTATTGATGAAATCGGTAACACTCCAAACGCGACACCTAGTGACATTGCTAAGGCTTTAATGGTGACATTAGGGACGGTTACAACGAGTTTGAACAAGCTAGAGAAAAAAGGCTATATCATTCGAACGAGATCTAATAGAGACCGTCGTGTTGTTCATTTAAGTCTCTCTCAGAAAGGGCGTCTCCTGTTTCGCTTACACCAAAAATTTCATATGAATATGGTTAAACAGATTACTGATGGTTTTGATGAGGAGGAGTTTGCGATCATGAGTCGTGGTTTGAAAAATTTGAATCAGTTTTTGGAGGACCTTAAATAATGGGTTTTGCAAAAATTTCACAAGTAGCTCACTATGTTCCTGAAAATATTGTCACCAATAATGACTTATCTCAAATCTTAGATACCAGTGATGAATGGATTACTAGTAGAACAGGAATTAAACGGCGTCATATTTCACAAAATGAGGAAACTAGTGATTTAGCCACTAAGGTAGCCCAAGCTTTACTGGAGAAGTCTGCTTTGAATGCTGATGAGCTAGACTTTATTATCGTTGCGACTATTACGCCGGATAGTAATATGCCTTCTGTGGCTGCTAAAGTTCAAGGTAATGTTGGCGCTGATAAAGCTTTTGCTTTCGATGTGACCGCAGCTTGTAGTGGTTTCGTATTTGCACTGGCAACAGCTGAGAAGTTTATTGCCTCTGGTGCGTATCAAAAGGGATTGGTTATCGGAGCGGAAGTGATGTCTAAGGTTCTTGATTGGACAGATCGATCGACAGCTGTTATATTTGGTGATGGAGCTGGAGGGGTGCTCTTAGAGACTTCAGACCAACGACATTTTTTGGCAGAATCATTGAATACCAAGGGAAGTCAGTGGGAAAGTTTACAATCTGGAACAAGAAGTTTAGCCTCTCCTTTTAGTCAGATTATAGCGCAAGAATCTTCTTATTTGAAGATGGATGGAAGAGCGGTTTTTGAGTTTACCATCAAAACAGTATCGAAGAGTATTGCTCAGTTGCTTGATAATCACAAGGATTTAAAGATTGATTATTTCTTGTTGCATCAGGCTAATGTCAGAATTCTTGATAAGATGGCTAAAAAAATATCGGTAGATCGAGATAAGTTTTTGGCAAATATGCAAGATTATGGTAATACTAGCGGTGCAAGTATTCCAATCTTATTATCGGAAAGTGTAGAGCGAGGTTTAATCACATTAGATGGTTCTCAAACTGTTTTTCTTTCTGCTTTTGGTGGAGGTTTGACATGGGGAAATCTAATTGTTAAAATTTAGTTAACTTTGTGCAGATAGCACATTTATATATTATTTATTTTCTAAGGAGAAAAAAACCATGGCAGTATTTGATAAAGTACAAGAGATTATCATAGAAGAACTTGGCAAAGAAGCAGAAGAAGTAAAAATGGAAACAACTTTTGATGATCTTGATGCAGATTCACTGGATGTCTTCCAAGTTATTTCTGAAATCGAAGATGAGTTTGATATTCAAATCGAAACTGAAGAAGGTCTTAACACTGTAGGTGACTTGGTTGCTTATGTTGAAGACAAAACAAAATAAATTTTAGAGGTTGAGAACAACTCAGCTCCTAAGGTCGGTGAGTGACATTTTGATTGTTAACTTCTAACTGGCTTATGGGAGTGGGATGATAAACGATAAGAGTATTTCTATCTAGTGTATCTCCCACTCCTTCTTATTTTAGCTATATAATTTGATTATCAAATCATTTAAAATAGAAAGTATTATTCGAACCGTTTATGAAAACACGTATTACAGAACTCTTAAATATCAAATATCCTATTTTTCAAGGTGGTATGGCTTGGGTTGCAGATGGCGACCTTGCTAGTGCGGTCTCTAAAGCAGGTGGTCTAGGAATTGTCGGTGGTGGCAATGCGCCTAAAGAGGTTGTTAAAGCCAATATTGATAAAATTAAGTCAATGACAGACAATCCTTTTGGTGTTAATATCATGTTGTTATCGCCTTTTGCTGATGACATTGTTGATCTAGTAATTGAAGAAGGTGTTAAAGTTGTAACGACTGGTGCCGGTAACCCTGGTAAGTATATGGGACGTCTACATGAGGCAGGAGTGACTGTCATTCCAGTTGTACCTAGTGTTGCTTTAGCAAAAAGAATGCAAAAATTGGGGGCAGATGCTGTGATTGCTGAAGGTATGGAAGCAGGTGGTCATATTGGGAAATTGACAACAATGACTTTGGTTCGCCAAGTGGTCGAGGCCCTTGATATTCCTGTTATTGCGGCAGGCGGTATTGCAGATGGTCGAGGCATGGCGGCTAGCTTTATGTTGGGAGCAGATGCTGTTCAAGTTGGAACGCGTTTTATCGTAGCCAAGGAATCTAATGCTCACCAGGCTTTTAAAAATAAAGTCTTGAAGGCAAAAGATATTGATACAGTGGTTTCGGCTTCCATTGTTGGACACCCTGTTCGTGCTATTAAGAATAAATTAGTAACTGCTTATAGCCAAGCTGAAAAAGATTTTCTTGTTGGTAAAAAAACAATTGAAGAAATTGAAGAATTGGGTGCGGGAGCTCTTCGTGATGCAGTTGTTGATGGTGACGTGATCAATGGTTCTGTGATGGCTGGTCAAATTGCTGGTTTAGTTAATAAAGAAGAAACTTGTGCCGACATTTTAGAAGATTTGTATTTAGGTGCTAAAGCAGTCATTGCTGAGGAAGCTAAACGTTGGGCAAATCTTCTAGATTAAACGAAGGAGAAAAGATGACAAAAACGGCTTTTTTATTTGCGGGTCAAGGAGCGCAAACTTTAGGAATGGCTCGTGATTTGTATGAGCATTTTGAGATTATTAAAGAAACTTTTGACCAAGCAAGGCAGGTTTTAGGCTATGATATTCGTTCTTTGATTGATGACAATCAAGATAAGTTGGATCAGACGAGATATACTCAACCTGCTATCTTAACGACTTCCGTCGCTATTTACAGACTTTTAATGGAAAAAGGGATAAGACCAGATATTGTTGCAGGACTGTCTCTGGGGGAGTATTCAGCTTTGGTTGCTGCGGGTGCGCTAGAGTTTGAAACGGCTTTAAGAGTGGTTGCAAAGCGTGGTCAGTTGATGGAGGAAGCAGCCCCTACTGGCATTGGAAAAATGGTTGCCATTATGAATACGGATGTCTCACTCATTGAAGACGCTTGTCAAAAAGCTTCTGGCTTAGGCATTGTTAGTCCCGCTAATTACAATACTCCTCAGCAAATCGTTATTGGTGGTGAGATTGCTGCTGTCGATATGGCTCTTGCTATGTTAAAAGAAGCGGGTGTCAAACGTATGATTCCACTTAAAGTTTCAGGGCCTTTCCATACAGCCTTGCTTCAAAAAGCTAGTCAAGGTTTAACAGAAGTTCTAGAGAAGGTGACGTTTAATGAGTTTAAGATTCCTTTGGTTGGCAATACAGAGGCTAAACTGATGGCAAAAGATGACGTTAAGTCTTTGTTAGCACGTCAAGTTATAGAACCTGTTAGGTTTTATGAATCAATAGCCGAAATTCAGGCATTTGGTGTTGACCGAGTGATTGAAATTGGTCCCGGAAAAGTTTTATCAGGATTCATCAAGAAAATTGATAAGAGCCTTCCAACTATATCCGTCAATGATTTAGCTAGCTTGGAACAATTGCTCAATCAAATAAGTGAGGAAAAAAATGGAAATTAAAACTAAAAATGTTTTTGTTACAGGATCCACTCGCGGGATTGGTCTAGGTATTGCTCATGAATTTGCACGTCGTGGTGCGAATGTTGTTTTAAATGGGCGTTCAGAGATTTCAGAGGAACTTTTGAGTCAGTTCGTTGATTATGGTGTGAAGGTCATCGGGATTTCAGGTGATATTTCACAGGAGGCTGAGGCAAAACGCATGGTTCAAGAAGCTATTTCAGAGCTTGGCAGTCTTGATGTTTTGGTTAATAATGCTGGAATCACTAATGATAAATTGATGTTGAAAATGACAGAGGCTGACTTTGAGAAGGTCCTAAAGATTAATCTGACAGGTGCCTTTAATATGACACAGGCTGTTTTAAAAACGATGACCAAGGCGCGGCAAGGTGCCATTGTTAACGTATCGTCTGTGGTTGGTTTGACAGGTAATGTTGGTCAGGCTAACTATGCAGCATCTAAAGCTGGCTTAATAGGATTTTCAAAATCAGTAGCGAGAGAAGTTGCTGCTCGTGGGGTAAGGGTAAATGTTATTGCACCTGGTTTTATAGCATCGGATATGACAGATGCTATTCCTGATAAAATGAAAGATATTATCTTGGGACAGATTCCAATGAGACGTATCGGTAAGCCACAAGAAGTTGCTCAAGTAGCGGTCTTTTTAGCAGAGCAAGAGTATTTAACCGGTCAAATCATCGCTATTGATGGTGGTATGACCATGATTTAAGTATCTTCTACTGACTGGATGAGAGTGGTTTGAATGACTACGATCCATCTAGAAACGAAATAAAGGAGAATTTATGTCAACGAATCGTGTGGTTATTACAGGATATGGTGTGACATCACCTATCGGAAATACACCTAAAGAGTTTTGGAAAAGCTTAGAATCTGGTACAATTGGTATAAAACCAATTACAAAATTTGATACTTCAGAAATTCCTGTGTATAATGCTGGAGAGATTCAGGATTTTCCATTTGATAAGTATTTTGTTCGCAAGGACAAGAATCGAATGGATCTGTATTCACTTTATGCTATCTATGCGACGCTAGAAGCTTTGGAAAATGCTGGTCTTGATATGAATACGGTTGATCGTGATCGCGTTGGGGTTATCGTTTCATCTGGTATTGGTGGTCTTGAAGAAATGCAAGAGCAAATTATCCGTATGCATGAAAAAGGTATGAGGCGCATTAAACCTATGTTTATTCCTAAAGCCCTTTCTAACATGGGTGCTGGAAATATTTCGCTTCGTATCGGTGCTAATGGTGTTTGTAAGTCGATTACGACAGCCTGTGCGTCAGCTAACGATGCTATCGGAGAAGCTTTCCGTGAAATTAAATTTGGCTATCAAGATGTCGTTTTAGCCGGTGGGTCTGAAAGTACCATTAATGAAATTGGTATTGGTGGTTTTAATGCTTTGACGGCTCTGTCGACAACAGAGAATCCTGCTCGTTCGTCTATTCCATTTGACAAAGACCGTAATGGTTTTGTGATGGGCGAGGGCTCAGGAGTGCTAGTGGTAGAAAGTTTAGAGCATGCCCAAAAACGCGGGGCGACTATCTTAGCTGAGATTGTCGGCTACGGCAATACTTGTGATGCCTATCATCAAACTACCCCGTCTCCAGACGGGTCAGGTGCTGCTAAAGCAATGGCATTAGCGATCTCAGAAGCAGGGATTGAGCCGAGCGATGTGGATTACGTTAATGCACATGGTACTTCCACACAAGCTAATGAACAGGGTGAAAGTCAAGCTATTGTTGCTGTCTTAGGCAAAGATGTGCCTGTGTCGTCAACTAAATCATTTACTGGGCATTTATTAGGGGCAACTGGTGCCGTTGAAGCAATTGCTACCATTGAGAGTATGCGTCATGGTTTTATCCATATGACAGCTGGTACAAGAGAATTATCAGAAGATATAGAAGCCAATGTGGTGATGGGGCAAGGACTTAAAGCAGATATTCGCTATGCCATTTCTAATACCTTTGGATTTGGTGGACACAATGCGGTTCTTGCCTTCAAACGTTGGGAGGATTAAAGGTGAATCTTTCAGAAATTAAGGACTTGATGAGTCAATTTGATGAATCTAGTCTTCGTGAATTTTCGTTTAAACAAGATGGTAATGAGTTGCGCTTTAGTAAAAATGAGCGGCAAGATATACCAGTGTCAGCGCAAGCTAGTGCTGTTTCAGAGTTAGCTCATCATGCAGTGGATGCTTCAGAGCTTAAAATGGCATCGGCTTTGGATCAGGCTGAATTACGGTCAGCTCAGACTGCAGAAGGAGATCTTGTGGAAAGTCCCTTGGTTGGTGTGGCTTATTTGTCACCGACACCTGAGAAAGCTAAGTTTGTCTCTGTGGGTGATTCCGTTAAAAAGGGGCAAACCTTGATGATTATTGAGGCTATGAAAGTTATGAATGAGGTGCCTGCGCCGCGTGATGGAGTGGTGGTAGACATTTTAGTGGCTAATGAAGATGTGGTAGAGTATGGACAAGGGTTGGTGCGGATTAAATGATTGATATTAAAGCTATTCGTGAGGCTTTACCGCACCGGTATCCTATGCTTTTGGTTGATCGTGTTTTAGAGACGAGTGATGATAAGATTGTTGCTATTAAAAATGTGACGATCAATGAACCCTTCTTCGATGGGCATTTCCCAGATTACCCAGTAATGCCGGGTGTTTTGATTATGGAAGCTTTAGCTCAAACAGCAGGTGTTTTGGAATTATCGAAAGATGAAAACAAGGGTAAGTTAGTTTTTTATGCAGGCATGGATAAGGTTAAATTTAAAAAGCAAGTGGTGCCTGGAGATCAGTTGGTCATGACAGCGAGGTTCATTAAACGTCGTCGTAATATTGCTGTTGTGGAAGCAAAGGCCGAAGTTGAGGGGCAATTGGCTGCCAGTGGCATACTTACTTTTGCTATTCGTGACTAGAACTGTTGACAAGTCTATCTGCAAGGACTTGTGGTAAGGAGAAATCAAATGTTTAAGAAGCTACTGATTGCTAATCGTGGTGAAATTGCGGTACGTATTATTCGAGCAGCGCGTGAGTTAGGTATTGCCACGGTTGCCGTTTATTCGGAAGCTGACAGGGATGCCCTTCATACCATTTTGGCCGATGAGGCTATCTGTATTGGGCCAGCACGCTCAGCAGACTCGTATTTAAATATGAGCTCTGTACTATCGGCTGCCATTGTTACTGGAGCTGAAGCCATTCACCCAGGCTTTGGCTTTTTAAGTGAGAATGCTAAGTTTGCTACTATGTGTGAAGAGATGAATATCAGTTTTATTGGTCCTTCTCCACAGGTTATGAACAAAATGGGTGACAAAATCAATGCACGGCGTGAGATGATTGCAGCGGGTGTTCCGGTTATTCCGGGGTCTGATGGTGAAGTTCACACCGCTGACGAGGCTATGGCCATCGCTAAGCAAATTGGTTATCCAGTTATGTTAAAGGCTTCGGCTGGCGGTGGTGGAAGAGGGATTCGTAAGGTTGAGCAAGAGTGCGAACTAGCTGAAGCGTTTGAGTCAGCTTCAAAAGAAGCCTTGGAAGCTTTTGGCAATAGTGCTATGTATGTTGAAAAAGTGATTTATCCTGCTCGCCATATTGAGGTTCAGATTTTGGGTGATCGTTATGGGAATATCATCCACCTAGGAGAACGTGATTGCTCTTTGCAGCGGAATAATCAAAAAGTTTTAGAAGAAAGTCCATCAGTTGCTATTGGGAAAACCCTTCGTCAAGCCTTAGGTGATGCTGCTGTTCGCGCGGCTAAAGCGGTTTCTTATGTTAACGCTGGAACGATAGAGTTTCTCTTGAATGAGCAGTCAGGAGATTTTTACTTCATGGAAATGAATACTCGTATTCAAGTAGAGCATCCTGTGACGGAATTTGTAACGGGTGTTGATATTGTTAAGGAACAGATTAAGATTGCTGCAGGTCATAAACTATTGCTTACACAAGATGAGGTGGCTATTAGTGGTCACGCTATCGAGTGTCGGATCAATGCTGAAAATCCTCGCTTAAACTTTGCACCAAGTCCAGGTAAGATTACCAATGTGCATATACCAGGTGGGAGTTTGGGACTTCGTGTTGATTCTGCCGTTTACAATGGTTATGCTATTCCTCCTTACTACGATAGTATGATTGCTAAAATCATTGTGCATGGGGAAAACCGCTTCGATGCGCTTATGAAGATGCAACGTGCTCTTTATGAATTTGAAGTAGAGGGTTTGGTAACGAATGCGGACTTCCAGTTGGATTTAATTTCAGATCAACATGTGATTGCTGGTGATTACGATACCTCGTTTTTGACGGAGACATTTTTACCGGTTTATCAGAAACGAAAAGACCTCGACGACTAGAAAGGTGATGTATGGGTTTATTTGATCAGAAGGATAAGTACTTTAGAATTAATCCCAATCGTTCTTTTAAGAGGGACAATGCGCCTAAACCGGAGGTTCCTGATGAACTTTTTGCTAAGTGTCCTGCCTGTAAGCACTTGATTTACCAAAAGGATTTGGGTTTAGCTAAAATTTGTCCGACTTGTTCTTATAACTTTAGAATTTCAGCTTTAGAGCGTCTAGCGATTACAGCTGATGATGGCACGTTTGAGGAACTATTTTCTGGTATGGAGACGAAGGATCCCTTACGTTTTCCAAAATATCAGGAAAAGCTGACTCAAGCACGTGAAAAAACTGGTCTTGATGAGGCTGTTTTGACAGGATTGGCTGAAATTAAAGGGCAAAAAACAGCTCTAGCTATCATGGATGCTAATTTTATCATGGCCTCGATGGGGACTGTTGTTGGTGAGAAGATCACCCTTTTGTTTGAGTTGGCAACAAGGAGGAAACTTCCAGTGGTTATTTTCACAGCTTCGGGTGGCGCTAGAATGCAAGAGGGGATTATGAGTCTTATGCAGATGGCTAAGGTTTCTGCGGCTGTAAAACGTCATTCTAAAGCTGGGCTCTTTTATTTGACTGTTTTGACTGATCCGACAACTGGGGGAGTGACAGCTAGTTTTGCGATGCAAGGAGATATTATTTTAGCTGAGCCACAAACACTCGTCGGATTTGCGGGACGTCGCGTTATTGAAACGACAGTGAAAGAAGATTTACCCGAGGATTTTCAGAAGTCAGAATTTCTTTTGGAGCATGGTTTTGTGGATAAGATTGTCAAACGCATAGATTTGCCGCAAGTGATTGGGTGTTTGTTGGGTTTTCATGGAGGTATGCCGTGAGTGATGTGTCAAGAATTTTAAAAGAAGCGCGCGATCAACATCGCATGACCACTTTGGATTATGCTGAAACGCTATTTGAGGATTTTATTCAGCTGCATGGAGATCGTCAGTTCGCTGATGACGGAGCAGTAGTTGCTGGGCTTGCTCGTTTGGACGGTCAACCAGTGACAATAATTGGGATCCAAAAAGGTAAGAATTTACAAGATAATCTTCATCGTAATTTTGGGCAACCGCACCCTGAGGGTTATCGTAAAGCCTTGCGCTTTATGAAGCAGGCTGAGAAGTTTGGTCGTCCTGTTATTACTTTTATTAATACAGCTGGGGCTTATCCTGGGGTGGAAGCAGAAGAGCGTGGTCAAGGTGAAGCGATCGCCAGAAACCTACTTGAGATGAGTGAGCTGAGGGTACCGATTATCGCTATTATCATCGGTGAGGGTGGTTCTGGTGGTGCTCTGGCTTTAGCAGTGGCTGATCGTGTTTGGATGTTAGAACATACCACGTATGCTGTTTTGAGCCCAGAAGGCTTTGCATCGATTTTATGGAAAGATGGCAGCCGAGCTCCAGAAGCGGCAGAATTGATGAAAATCACAGCTGGAGAATTACTCAATATGGGGGTAGTCGATAAAGTCATTCCCGAGCATGGTTATTTTTCAAGTGAAATAGCTGACATGCTAAAAGACAATTTGGTTCAAGAACTAGCATCTCTTAAACAATTGCCGATAGAAGAATTGTTAGAAAAAAGATATGAGAAGTTTAGGAAGTATTGAGCAAAAAAAATCGGCTCATTGTCAACTGTAGTGGGTTGACTTATAACTAACACCGGGAGAGAATCAGATTGGTTCTCTCTTTTGTTGTGTTCAAAGCGAGATAAATCCGTTTTTTGAAGTTTTCATCTTCCTAAAGCCAAAAGCATTTCGCTTAATGACTTTAATAAGGTTGTTGGTCGCCTCTAGTTTGGCGTTGGAATAAGGTAGTTTCAGGGGATTGATAATCTTGTCTTTGTCTTTTAGAAAGGTTGAAAAGACGGTCTTGAAGATGGGATGAACTTGTTTGATGGTATCAGAAATGAGATCAAAGAAGTGTTTCTCCTGCTTTTCTTGGAAATGAAAGAGAAGGCATTGGAAGAGGTCATAGTGGTGGCGTAGTTCATCAGAGTAGCCCAAAAGACGTTGCACAATCTCCTGATTGGTCAAGTGCATGCGAAAAGTTGGGCGATAAAATCGTTTATCACTGAGTTTTCGACTGTTTTGTTGGATGAGTTTCCAGTAACGTTTTAAGGCCTTATATTCCTGAGATTGACGCTCAAATTGGTTCATGATTTGGATACGGAAACGGTTCATGGCGCGAGATAGGTTTTGAACAATGTGGAACCTATCGAGCACAATCTTCGCCTTAGGAAACAGTGTCTTAGCGATGTCATAATAGGGGCTAAACATATCCATGGTGATGACTTTGACACGACTGCGCACCTTGTGAGAATACCGCATGAAATGATTTTTAATGACAGCTTGCGTCCGACCATCAAGGATAGCGATAATCTTGTTGGCATCGAAATCTTGGGCAATAAAGCTCATCTTTCCCTTCTTGAAAGCATACTCATCCCACGACACATTTTCGGGTAACCAGGTTAAATCTGTCTGACACTCAAAGCGGTTGAGTTGCCGATAGACGGTTGACACAGAGACAGAGAGGTCTTCGGCGATTTTTGACATTGCCTCACGGCTCATGAGTTTGTCGGTGATTTTGTGGTTAATGATGTTGGGAATCTGATGATTTTCTCTGACCAGAGAGGTCTTAGCGACAGCCATTTTCCCACACGATTGACATTTGAAGCGACGCTTTTTGAGACGAATCAGTACTTTACAACCAGCCATTTCCAGATAGGGAATTTTACATGGTTTTTGGAAGTCGTACTTTGCCATTTTTCCTTGACAAGAAGGGTATTGTGGGGCATCATAATCTAACTTGGCATGATACTCTCTGTGAGTGAAGAACTTGTCAAATTGCTTTTCAAAAGCGATGTTAGGGTCTTTAATGTTGAGTGAATCTTTGATATCATCTAGTTGTTCCATATGAATCTTTCTAATGAGTGGTTTAGTCGCTTTTCATTATAAGTCATATGGAACTTTTTTGCTATAGTCAAAAAAGACTCCATAATCTCCGATGGGAATTTACCCACTACAGAAATTATAGAGCCAGAAAAACGAGCATCTCCAACTGCGGAAATGCCTGTTTTTGTATTCTGAAGCTAGTTTTTGCCCAGACCCTTGAGAACAACTTTTTAATCAGATGAACCATTTGTTACACTTGATTTGACAATGGGCGCTTGAAAATAAAGTGAAATAATTGTAAAATATATGTACGTACAAATTTTGAGAGGGAAATAATTATGGTTGCTAAATATAGAAAGATAGCTGATGACTTACGGGGGAAAATTTTAGGAGGTTTGTATGAAGAAGGGACTTCAATTCCAACGGAACAAATGCTACAAAATGATTATCAAGTCAGTCGTCACACCGTTAGACAAGCAATATCTCTATTAGTTAATGAGGGGTTATTAGTTAGCGAACGCGGTTCGGGAACCTTTGTTGCTGAAAGAGCGAATCGTGTTGAAGAAGAGCATGAAAAAACCATAACAGTAGGTGTTTTATTAACCTCTTTATCAGACTACATTTTTCCTGAGATTATTAGTGGTATCGAAAAAACTCTTAGAGAAAATAACTGTAGCCTCATATTATCAAGTAGTAATAATGATTTTGAGCAGGAAAAAGAGTGCTTGCTTTCTTTGCAAAATCAAGGTATTGATGCTCTGATTATGGAACCAGCAAAAAGCAATTGTTATAATCCTAATATTTCTGAGTACCTTCGTATTCGGGAAGCGGGGATTCCGCTTATTTTTATTAATTCACGAATTGACTTAATCGATATTCCCACAGTTAGTTTAGATGATGTTAGCTCCTCTCAATATTTGACAGAGGCGCTGTTTGAAAGAAATTTAGAAAAGATTGCTATTGTAACAAATTGGGATTTTAAGCAGGGAAAAGATCGTTTGGAAGGTTTTATTAAAGCTCATCTTCAGTCTGATAAATTATTTTCCAATGAAGATATTTTCTGTTTTAATCATTCGAATAGAGATATTATTCTGAATTCTGTTATCAATTATTTGGAAAGAACGGCAGAGGTTGATGCGCTTATCTGTTACAATGATGAGTTGGCTATAGATCTTATTAGATTACTAACTCAAACTTGTCCTGATCTCATAGAGAGACTTACCATAGCTAGCTTTGACTACTCTCAATTGGGTAAATCTTATCCGATAACTTTATCTGCGGAGCATCCAAAGCATGTTTTAGGGGAAAAGGTCGTACAAATCATCTTAGAAAAACTAAAAGGAACAGACGATAAAAAGATAAGTACGTATTTATTCCGACCCAAAATTATCGTAAAGTAAGAGATTGTGCGTACAATGCACAATTTTATTTTTAAAAAAATAATAAAGCGTTTACAAAAACATATAAAAGGATTATAATTAAAAAAAGCGCTTACAAAATAATGGGAGGTTGTATGGACAAAAAAGTAATAGATGATATTTTAAAAGGAAATGTCTCATTGGGAATTGAATTTGGTTCTACACGTATCAAAGCTGTTCTTATATCCGATACAAATGATGTTTTGGCTCAGGGAAATCATGACTGGGAAAATCAATTAGTGGATGGTTTATGGACTTACTCTTTGGATTCGATTCAGTCAGGATTACAAAAAGCCTACTCACAGTTAAAGGGAGCAGTTGAGAATCAGTATGGTCTTACTTTGTCACGTATTGGTCAAATCGGAATCAGTGCAATGATGCATGGTTATTTAGCATTTAATCACGCAGGAGAATTATTAGTTCCTTTTAGAACATGGCGAAATACTAATACTGGAGAAGCGGCGCAGCTGTTGACAAAGGCTTTTGACTTTAATGTGCCACTCCGATGGAGTGTATCGCATTTGTATCAAGCTATCTTAAATAGTGAAGATCATATCTCACAAATTTCTAGATTTACAACACTTGCAGGCTATGTCCACGGGTTATTAACAAATGAATTTGTACTAGGTGTTGGAGATGCCTCTGGGATGTTTCCAATAGATAGTGATACAGGTCAGTATGATGAAAAACTACTCTCTTGTTTCGATAATTTGGTCGCATCAAAACAGTTATCCTGGCAGGTAGAAGAGTTATTGCCAAAGGTATTATCCGCAGGAGAAATTGCGGGAATTTTGACCGAAGAAGGCGCAAAATTGCTAGACCCTTCGGGTGATTTGAAATCAGGTTCTGTTTTTTGTCCTCCAGAAGGTGATGCAGGTACTGGTATGGTGGCAACAAATAGTATTAGACCGAAAACAGGTAATATTTCTGCTGGTACCTCAATATTTTCAATGGTTGTTTTAGAAGAGCCTTTAAAAAATGTTTACCCAGAAATTGATATTGTTACTACTCCTGTTGGAGATAGTGTGGCCATGGTGCATGCCAATAATTGTTCGACAGAATTGAATGCATGGGTCGGCTTGTTTGATGAGTTAACTCAGTTAACTGGGGGTAAGGCTGATAAAGGGAAATTGTATGAAATTCTGTTTAATCATATGTTAACAGAACAGTTATCAGAAGCACCAATGCTTAGTTATCCGTATCATTCAGGCGAAGATATTGTCAAGGTTGATGAAGGTCGTCCACTATTTGTGAGACGTGCAGAAAGTCCTTTTGGCTTAGCTAATTTCATGAAAACGCAGTTATACGGAGCATTTGCTGCGGTATCAATAGGGATGCGGATTTTGACAGACAAAGAGCAAGTTAAATTGGATAGCATTCTTGGTCATGGTGGACTTTTTAAAACTAAAGATGTTGCTCAGAGGTTATTAGCTGGTGCGATAAAGACTCCAGTTGAAGTTATGACAACCGCTAGTGAAGGTGGTGCTTGGGGTATTGCAGTATTAGCGAATTATACACGTCTCTCAAAAGAAAAAACACTTCAGGAATTTTTAGATGAGGATGTTTTTGGAAAAGTAGAACGGTATCGTATTGAACCAAAAGACGAAGACGTTAAAGAATTTGAACAATTTATTAGAGCATTTGAAGATGGTTTAGCCATTGAGAATTTAGCTGGCAAGATAATTTAGAGAAAGGGGCAAATATGTTAGAAGATATAAAAGAAATAGTTTATCAACAAAATTTAGAACTTCCCAAGCGGGGATTAATAAAATACACTTGGGGAAATGTGAGTCAAGTTGATCGAGAAAAAGGTTTGTTTGTTATCAAACCCTCTGGAGTTGACTACGACGCTATGAAAGCCTCCGACATGGTTGTTTGTGATTTTGACGGTAATGTCGTTGAAGGAGATTTTCGACCATCGTCTGATATGCCAACTCATGCAAAAATATATAAATATTTTCAAGATGTTGGTGGGGTTGTTCATACACATTCTCCATGGGCAGTGGTATGGTCTCAAGCTGGAAAAGATTTGCCTGCATTGGGAACAACACACGCAGACACTTTCTATGGTACAGTTCCTTGTGCGAGATTCTTAACTCAAGAAGAACTTGATGCAGGCTACGAAGCTGAAACTGGAACGGTAATCGTTGAAACATTTAAGGAACGGGGCCTAAAACCTAATGAAGTACCTGGAATCCTGTTGCAAGGTCATGGACCATTTACATGGGGGAAAGATGCTGAAGATGCTGTCATGCATGCAGTAGTTCTTGAAGAAGTAAGTAAAATGAACTTTTTTACGCGTCAGTTAAATCCAGATTCTCCAGATTTGCCTCAGCACATTTTGGATAAACACTATCAACGTAAACATGGTAAAAATGCCTACTATGGGCAAAAATAAATAAAAAGGAGTTTAAAATGTCAGAATTAAATCAAGAATTTTGGTTTGTTGTGGGATCACAACACTTATACGGTGAAGAAGCTTTAGAAGAAGTAAAGGTTCATGCTAGGGATATGGTAAAAAAACTAAATGACAGTGGTAAGTTACCATATAAGTTAGTGTTTCAAGAAGATTTGGCGGTTTCAGCAGATAGTATCACTAAACTGATGAAAGAGATTAACTATCGTGATGAAGTAGCTGGTGTTATTACATGGATGCATACTTTCTCTCCAGCGAAAATGTGGATTCGTGGCACTAAATTGCTTCAAAAGCCGTTGCTTCATTTGGCGACCCAATATAATGAATCAATTCCTTGGTCAACAATCGATATGGACTTCATGAATTTAAATCAATCAGCTCATGGGGATCGTGAATATGGTTTTATTAATGCACGCCTTAAAAAAAATAACGAGGTTGTAGTAGGACATTGGGAAAATGACAGCGTACAAGAAAAAATTGGAAGCTGGATGGATGTTGCCGTTGCCTATAATGAAGGTTTCAACATCAAAGTTGCTCGCTTTGGTGATAATATGCGCAATGTAGGAGTAACTGAAGGTGATAAAGTGGAAGCACAAATTCAGTTTGGTTGGACAGTTGATTACTTTGGTATTGGAGATTTGGTAGAAGTCGTGAACCAAGTTACAGATGAAGAAGTTGATAATCTTTTTGCAGATTATGAAACTCTTTACGACTTTGATTATGCAGATTATAATCAAGCAACTTGGGAAAAGCATGTCAAGGTTCAAGCTCGGTATGAAATTGCCATCAAGCGTTTCCTTGATGATGGTGGCTATACTGCCTTCACATCAAATTTTGAAGATTTGCATGGAATGGAGCAACTTCCTGGACTAGCCGTTCAACGGTTAATGGCTCAAGGTTATGGTTTTGCTGGTGAAGGGGATTGGAAAACAGCTGCCCTTGATCGTTTTATGAAGGTAATGTCACATAATCAAAATACAGGTTTTATGGAAGATTATACTTATGAGTTAGCACAAGGCCAAGAGTCCATTTTACAATCACATATGCTAGAAGTAGATCCCAGCCTTGCGGCTAATAAACCTCGTATTCTTGTGTCACCATTAGGTATTGGTGGAAAGGCTGATCCAGCTCGTCTAGTATTTGATGGTAAAGCCGGTGAAGGTGTCGTTGTATCAATGGCTGACTTTGGTACTCACTATAAACTTCTAATTAATGAAGTAGAAGCTTTTGAGCCAACAGAAGCTGCACCAAAACTACCAGTAGCTCGAGTTATGTGGAAAGTGAAACCAGACTTCCAAAGTGGTGTTAAATCATGGATTGAAGCTGGCGGAGGTCACCATACAGTTGTGTCCTTGAATTTGACTTCTGATCAAATTATTGCATGGGCTAAACTTGTTGGACTTGAGTATACATTGATAAAATAAAAGATTGACTTTTGAAAAGAGCGGGAAAATTATGAAAAAAATAATGAAATCATTTGTTTTTGCAGTATTGGGTGCTATGATGATGGTTATTCTATATGGTTGTGGCAGTCAAACTCGTGGTTGGGAAGATAATGGACAACAGCTTAAAAAAGGTGATTTAATTGGAATCTCAATGCCAACTAAAGCTGACCAACGTTGGAATATGGACGGTAATAATCTTGTAAAAAAATTAGAAGAACAGGGATTTAAAACCAAGTTAGCTTATGCTAATAATTCTCCATCTCAACAATCAACTGATATTAACAACCTTGTTTCGGCTGGTGCTAAAGCTGTTGTTGTAGCCTCTGTTGATGGAACTGCAGTTGGTCCAGCAGTTAAACAAGCTAAAGATAATGGAGCAACCGTTATTGCGTATGACCGTCTTATTATGAATACTGAATCTGTTGATTTTTATGTTACGTTTGAACTAGAACGTACGGGGATTCTAGAGGCACAGACTATCATTGATCGTTTAGATTTAAAAAATGGTGGAGGTAAAGATACCCCTTATAATATTGCTTTGTTTGCAGGGTCTGACGATGATAATAATGCTCCATATTTCTTTAAGGGTGCATGGGATCTATTACAACCCTATTTTGAATCTGGGCAACTTGTTGATCCATCAGGCATTGTAACAAAAGATTTTACTACAAAAGATTGGAAGAAAATTTCTGTGCATGCTTGGGATCAGTCACAAGCTCAAAAACAAATGGATGCTATTATGACTAAATTAGGAGATAAACCACTTGCAGCTGTTCTTTCTCCTTATGATGCTATCTCTTTAGGAGCAATGAAATCAATCAAAAACGCTCGCCCAGAAATGTCACCATCAATTCCATTTGATTCAAAAAATCCAACAAACGCCTCAGCATGGCCAATTATAACTGGTCAAGATGGTATGGATATTGCTATTACCAATATCTACCACGGGGCTCAAGCACAAACAGTGTTTAAAGATACATCATTACTATCTGACCAAACAAGAGATTTGTTAGTGGATATTTTGGAAGGAAAAACACCTAAATCCGATAAAAAACCAATGAATAATGGTAAAAAAGATGTTCCAACTTGGTTGATGAATTCTGACGAATTAGTGAAAAATCCTAAAGGTGAACAAAAAGGGCTACATTATGTTGTTGAAGTTGGCTTCATTACAGAAGATCAATATCAAAAAGATATTAAAGCCCCAATTATCAAGTAGGATATCTACTTGTAACAAAAAAGTATCGCACTAAAAACTAATAAATAGGAAATAAACTATGGAAAATTCTGATTTAATATTGCAGATGCAAGATATTACCAAAACATTTGGACCAGTTAAAGCGCTAACAAATGTTAATCTTAATATCAAAAAAGGTGAAATTCATGGAATTTGTGGAGAAAACGGTGCTGGAAAATCTACCTTGATGAATGTTTTATCTGGAGTTTATCCTTACGGTACATACTCTGGGAATATCTTATATGATGGAAAGGAATGTCAATTTAAAACTATTTCAGATTCTGAAGATCTTGGAATAGTTGTTATCCAGCAAGAGCTTGCTCTAAGCCCCTATCTGTCCATCGCTGAAAATATCTTTTTAGGAAATGAAAAACAAGAACATGGGGTCATTGATTGGATGAGAACTCGCTCTGATGCTATTAAGGTTATGGGACGCGTTGGGTTAATGGATAGCCCAGAAACAAAAATTTCTGATATTGGTGTCGGCAAACAGCAGCTTGTTGAAATTGCTAAGGCACTATCTAAAAATGTTAAATTATTGGTTTTAGATGAACCTACAGCAGCACTTAATGATGAAGACTCTGCTCATTTATTAAATATTTTACGAGATTTACGTGATAACCAAGGAGTTACTTCTGTTATTATTTCTCATAAGTTAAATGAAATTCAAGATATTACAGATAATGTGACAATTATCCGTGACGGTTCTACAGTCGGTTACATGCCTAATACCAAAGAAGAACCACTAAATCAAGATAGACTAATTGCGGCTATGGTAGGACGTGAATTGACTAGTCTATACCCTGAACACGAATCTCATATTGGAGATGAAATTTTTAGGGTGGAAAATTGGAATGTTCATCACCCAATTGATCAAGAACGTAAAGTAGTTGATAACGCATCTATCAGTGTGCGCTCAGGTGAGATTGTTGGTATTGCCGGTCTTATGGGTGCAGGCCGTACGGAACTTGCTATGAGTGTTTTTGGCAAGTCATATGGAGCTAATATTTCTGGAAAGGTATTCATTCGTGGAAAAGAGACAGATACTTCAACAGTAAAAAAAGCTATATCAGCTGGTTTAGCATATGCAACCGAAGATAGAAAAGGTTATGGATTAAACCTATTACAAAGCATAAGAGAGAATGCTTCTTTAGCGGCTCTTCATAAACATTCTAAACATGGTATTATGGACGATAATATCGAGAGAGTCATTTCCGAAAAATATCGAAAAGATTTCCATATTAAGGCACCCTCTATTGAAGAGCGAGTTTCCAATTTATCTGGTGGAAATCAGCAAAAGGTAGTTCTGTCAAAATGGGTTATTTCAGATCCAGATATCCTTATTGTTGATGAACCAACACGTGGTATCGATGTTGGTGCTAAATATGAAATTTACGAAATCATTAATCAGTTAGCAAATGAAGGAAAAGCAATCATTGTGATTTCTTCTGAATTGCCAGAATTGATTGGTATATGTGATCGGATTTATACTGTCAGTCAAGGCGTCATCACAGAAGACGTAGCTAAGGAAAAATTCACACAAGAATATCTAATGAAAGGTATGACCAAAGAGAAAATCTCTTAGGGAAAAGGAATAAAAATGACTTCACAGAATAATAAAACTTCAGAGAACACAGCAGACTATAAAACATTTTTCAACTCATTTTTATCAGGTAGTCGTCAATATGGTATTGTAGGAGCATTAGTTGCTATTATTGCCATCTTCCAATTTCTGACAGGGGGCTTGCTACTCCAACCTAACACTGTTGTTCAGTTAATTCAACAAAATGCTTACGTTATTATCCTTGCTGTAGGGATGGTTATGGTAATCATAGCGACGCATATCGATTTATCCGTTGGTTCTTTAGTTGGATTTATAGGAGGGTGTATCGCTCTTCTAATGCAAGACATGCATTTGAATTGGTTTTTGGCAATCATCGTAGGTATTTTAATAGGACTTGTAATTGGTGTATGGCAAGGATTTTGGGTAGCCTATGTAGGGATCCCAGGGTTTATTACAACGTTGGCAGGTATGTTGATTTTCCGTGGTTTAGCTACTACGATGATTAATGCTTCCATCCCAGTTAATAATGCCTCATTCAATGCTATCGCAGCTAATTACTTGCCAAATATTTTTGGATTTTGGGGGCAGTTTGATGCCTTAACTGTGATTATGGGTGTTTTACTAACGGTATTGTTTGCATATCATCAATTTAGAAACCGTAAGAAAGCCTTTAATGTTGGTTTGGATGTTGAACCATTATCAGCAACATATATGAAAATTGCTTCTTCTTCTATTATTATCTTAGCTTTAACTTATCTATTTGCTTTGTCGGGCAATAATACCCAAGGTGGTATTCCAATTATGCTAGTGATTGTAGGTATTTTAGTTGCTGTCTACCACTTTATTTTGACGAAAACGGTTTTTGGACGACATGTTTATGCTGTCGGTGGAAATCGCAGAGCTGCTATGTTATCAGGTATCAATACCAAAAAGGTTGACTTCTTATTGTACGTCCATATGGGCTTCTTATCTGCTGTAGCTGCCATTGCTATCTTGTCTCGACTTAGTTCAGCATCGGCTGCAACAGGGAATTCATTTGAAATGGATGCTATTGCATCATGTTTCGTTGGTGGAACGGCTGTAACGGGAGGTGTTGGAACAATCCCAGGAGTAGTTATTGGAGCTGCAGTCATTGGTGTTATTAATCAAGGCTTGTCTATCATGGGTGTTGATTCTGCTCTTATTCAGACTATAAAAGGGTTAGTATTATTGCTTGCCGTAGCCGTTGATATTTATTCAAAAAAACGTAAATAGAAAGAGTGATGCTTATTATGAATAGTGAACTATCAAATAAATCAAAAATAAGGTTGTACATTTTGACCTCATTAAGCTGTTTTTTGTGGGTAATACAAGTAGTCTACGAAGCAATTACCTTAAATCAAGATGTGTTCTCTATTTATAATGTGATCTTTTATATCTCTTTGATAATTGTTATCATCTATACCTCTTATTCAGCGTATAGTTTGTGGCAATCACAGAGAAGAAAATAATGTTATAAACTTGTAAGGCTAGTAAAGAATTTATTAGTCTTACGAGTTTATTTATGCTAAATCTTGTCTAAAAAATCACAAGGAGAATGTTATGTCATTTGATTTTAATTCAAAAACTTATTTGGGAAAAGTTGACGCTTGGTGGCGTGCGGCCAACTATCTATCAGCTGCGCAAATGTATTTAAAAGATAATTCACTATTAAAACGTGACGTTGTAGCCGAAGATTTAAAAGCTCATCCGATTGGCCACTGGGGAACAGTACCAGGTCAAAACTTTATCTATGCTCATTTGAATCGTGCGATTAATAAATACGATGCAGATATCTTCTATATTGAAGGTCCTGGTCATGGTGGCCAGGTGATGGTTTCTAACTCATATCTTGATGGATCATATACTGAGTTAAATCCTGAAATTACGCAAACAGAAGAAGGTTTTACTAAACTATGTAAAATCTTCTCATTTCCAGGAGGTATTGCGTCTCATGCTGCACCAGAAACACCAGGCTCAATTCATGAAGGAGGGGAGCTAGGTTACGCCTTGTCTCATGCAACAGGTGCCGTTTTAGATAATCCTGATGTGATTGCTGCAACTGTTATTGGTGATGGGGAAGCTGAGACTGGTCCTTTAATGGCAGGTTGGCTATCGAACACCTTCATCAATCCTGTCTCTGATGGTGCTGTTTTGCCAATTCTTTATCTCAATGGTGGCAAGATCCATAACCCAACGATCTTAGAGCGCAAAACAGATGATGAGCTAAGCCAGTTCTTCACAGGACTTGGTTGGCAACCTATTTTTGCCGATATCACAGCAGTAAGTTCAGATTTTGAAAAATCACACGCCTTGTTCGCTGAAAAATTAGATCAAGCGATCGAATCTATTCGCGATATTCAGACCAAGGCACGTAAAAAATCACCTGAAGAGGCTAGTCAACCGGCTTGGCCAGTGCTTGTGGCTCGTATTCCAAAAGGCTGGACGGGTCCAGAAAGCTGGGAAGGGACACCAATTGCGGGTGGTTGGCGTGCTCACCAAGTACCAATTCCAGTAGACTCACATCATATAGAACATGTAGATGCCCTTCTTGATTGGTTAAAAGCTTATCGTCCTGAAGAACTCTTTGATGAGGAAGGTCGTTTAGTTTCAGAAATTGCAGAGATTGCTCCAAAAGGTGATCGTCGCATGGGAATGAACCCAATTACTAATGCAGGTATTGTCAAGGCAGTTGATACTGCTAAATGGCAAAAACATGCCTTTGATATCGAGACACCAGGCGCTATTATGGCTCAAGATATGATTGAATTTGGTAAGTACGCCGCAGATTTGGTGGAAGCTAATCCGGATAATTTCCGTATCTTTGGTCCGGATGAAACGAAATCAAATCGTCTTCAAGAAGTCTTTAAGAAAACTAATCGCCAATGGCTCGGTCGCCGTGACGAAAGTTATGATGAGTGGATTTCACCTTATGGTCGTGTTATTGATTCACAACTGTCAGAACATCAGGCAGAAGGCTTTTTAGAAGGTTATGTTTTAACAGGTCGCCATGGTTTCTTTGCATCATATGAATCTTTCCTACGTGTAGTTGATACGATGATTACACAACATTTCAAATGGTTACGAAAATCAAAAACACATACCACTTGGCGTAAAAACTACCCACCACTTAACTTGATTGCCACATCAACTGTCTTCCAACAAGACCACAATGGGTACACCCATCAGGATCCTGGATTATTGACACATTTGGCTGAAAAAACACCTGAATTCATCCGCGAATATCTCCCAGCAGATACCAATAGCCTCTTAGCAGTGGCAGATAGAGCTTTCAAGGATGAGGATGTCATCAACCTGATTGTCACATCCAAACACCCACGACCTCAATTCTACTCAGCAGATGAAGCCGAAGAGTTGGTTGATAAAGGATATAAAGTGATTGATTGGGCATCCACTGTTTCAGCTGATGAGGAACCAGATATTGTCTTTGCAGCGGCAGGTACAGAGCCTAACCTCGAAGTTTTGGCAGGTATTTCGATCCTTCATAAGGCTTTTCCAGAATTGAAAATTCGTTTTGTTAACGTAGTAGATGTCTTGAAGCTTCGCCATCCAAGTGTCGACTCTCGAGGCCTTTCAGATGATGAGTTTAATAAAGTCTTTACAACTGATAAGCCAGTTATCTTTGGTTTCCATGGCTATGAAGGTATGATTCGTGATATCTTCTTCAAACGTCATAACCATAATCTCCGAGTTCATGGATACCGTGAAAATGGTGATATTACCACACCATTCGATATGCGTGTTATGTCAGAATTGGATCGCTACCATATTGCACAAGACGCAGCAGATGCAGTTTACGGCTCAAAAGCAGAAGAATTCAAAGATGAGATGGAAGCAAAAGTGACTTACCATAAAGGATACATTCGTGAGCATGGAGATGATATCCCAGAAGTTCAAGAATGGAAATGGGAGAATATTAATCGCTAATTCATTTAGTATAGACTTCTTATGAATAAGAGTCTGGGACAAAAGTCTATCAGTCATAAAAAAATCAGAGATTCACGTTTGATGTGAGTCTCTGATTTTAATTTCTTATCATTCTGGTATTGTACTTCAGTAGATTGTTAGCCATAAGAACCACACCGTAATTCTCACTTCTTGATTGTTTTCAAGTGTGAAATCACTGTGTGGTTTTATTTCGAAGCTAGTTTTTGTCCAGCCTCTTTGTCTTCAATCTGAGATTGAGAGTTGCTCTCAGTCTTTTATTTGTCTTGAAAAGAGTCGCTATATGGCTACAACAAATCGCTTTCAGTATGACGCTTAATATTGTGATAAAGGATTCAAATGGCTTCTGACTTAATAATCCAATAGAGTAATTTTTGGGGTGTGGTTGATAAAAAGATTCAAAGAATAATTGTTTTTCAAGTGAAATCACTGAGATGTTAAAAATAAATTATGGATTATGTAAAATAGTTGGCTTTAACGTGTTCTTCCTCCCTCCCACTTTTGAACACTTTCTTGTGTGATTCTTGGTCTTTTTTGAAGCGCTTCCAAATTTTATAATATAGACATAAATAACACATCACATATGGAAAGAGGTAGTCATTATGGATATACTCCTAGCTCCCCTTAATTGGTTTTCGCAAAATATTTTGCAAAACCCCGCATTTTTTGTAGGACTTTTAGTTCTTATTGGATATTTACTTTTGAAGAAACCTTTGCATGATGTCTTTGCAGGTTTTATTAAAGCGACAGTTGGTTATTTAATTTTGAACGTTGGTGCAGGCGGTTTGGTCAATACTTTCCGACCAATTCTGGTTGCCTTGGCTGAAAAATTCAAATTAGAAGCCGCAGTTATCGATCCTTATTTCGGTCTAGCAGCAGCTAATGCTAAGCTGGAAACCATGGGATTTATCAGTGTTGCGACTACAGCTTTGCTCATTGGATTTGGAATCAATATCCTCATGGTTGCTCTTCGTAAAGTGACAAAAATTAGAACACTCTTTATTACAGGGCATATTATGGTTCAACAAGCAGCGACCATTTCAGTATTCGTGTTATTACTGATACCTCAGTTTCAAAATGCTTTTGGAGCATGGGCAGTAGGAATTATATGTGGTCTTTACTGGGCGGTTAGTTCAAATATGACTGTTGAAGCAACACAACGATTGACAGGTGGAGGAGGCTTTGCCATTGGTCACCAACAACAATTTGCCATTTGGTTTGTTGACAAAGTTGCCCCATTTTTTGGTAAAAAAGAAGAAAATTTGGATAACTTAAAATTGCCAACTTTCTTGAATATTTTCCATGATACTGTTGTGGCTTCAGCTACATTGATGTTGGTCTTCTTTGGAGGAATTCTTGCCGTACTTGGCCCAGAAATTATGTCCAATGCAGAATTGATTGGTGCAGGGGCTTATGTTCCCGAAAAACAAGCTTTCTTCATGTATGTTCTTCAAACAGCTCTAACGTTCTCTGTCTACCTTTTCATTTTGATGCAAGGGGTTCGGATGTTTGTTGCTGAATTAACCAACGCCTTTCAAGGGATTTCAAGTAAATTGCTTCCTGGATCATTTCCAGCGGTTGATGTTGCAGCCTCTTACGGATTTGGGTCATCAAATGCTGTTTTATCAGGATTTGCTTTTGGTTTGATTGGGCAATTAATGACGATTGCATTGTTAGTTATCTTTAGAAACCCTATTTTAATTATTACAGGATTTGTTCCTGTGTTCTTCGATAATGCTGCTATCGCCGTTTACGCGGATAAACGTGGAGGCTGGAAAGCAGCAGTAGCTCTCTCATTTATCTCAGGTATATTACAAGTGGCTCTCGGTGCGGTAGCCGTAGGATTGCTTGGCTTGACAGGAGGGTATCACGGCAATATCGATTTAGTGCTTCCGTGGTTGCCAATTGGTTATCTCTTTAAATACCTTGGTGTGATTGGTTATGTAATCGCTTGTTTATTCTTCTTGATTATCCCGCAGCTTCAATATGCTAAAGCAAAAGATAAAGAGGCTTACTACCGTGGTGATGCTCAGGGTGAGTAATGATTAATAATATAATAATATTGTGACATTTGAAAGGAAAAAATAATGGTAAAAGTATTAACAGCGTGTGGAAATGGTATGGGGTCTTCAATGGTTATCAAAATGAAGGTCGAAAAAGCTCTTCGTGAATTAGGAGTTACTGATATTCAATCAGCCTCTTGTTCAGTTGGTGAAGCAAAAGGATTAGCTTCTGGTTATGATATTGTGGTCGCATCAAATCATCTCATTCATGAATTAGATGGAAGAACAAATGGAAAACTTGTCGGACTTGATAATCTTATGGATGACAATGAAATTAAAACAAAATTGAGCGAGATTCTATAAAAAGAGGAAGGGTTGGGCAACCAACCCTTATCCTATAAATGATTTGAGGAGAACAGATGAATTTACAACAATCTTTTAAAGAAAATAATTCCATTAGGCTGGGTTTGAATGCAGATAGCTGGCAAGAAGCTGTCAAACTAGCTGTTCAACCCCTTATTGATAGCGGTGCTGTCAGTTCTGAATATTATGATGCTATCATTGCCTCCACTGAGAAATATGGCCCCTATTATGTTTTGATGCCTGGGATGGCTATGCCCCATGCGGAAGCTGGTAATGGCGTTTTTAAAGACGCCTTTGCCCTGATTACTTTAACTAATCCTGTCGTTTTTTCTGATGGAAAAGAAGCATCTGTTTTTATTACGTTAGCGGCGACCGATCCTGCTATTCATACCACTGTGGCTATTCCACAAATTGTAGCTCTCTTTGAACTTGACAATGCTATTGACCGTTTATTGGCTTGTCAAACTCCAGAAGAAGTTTTACAACTAGTTGAAGCCTCAAAAGACAGTCCATATTTAGAAGGTCTGGATTTGGATAGTTAATAACCAAAAAAAAGAAATTTCCCAAGAATATAGAAAGGATAAGGCTTTTACGAAATATTTGGAGTGAAGGATTGATTAGCTTTAGAAGCTCCTCTAGATATTTTTCAAGTCTGGTAATTTAATAATGACAAAATCAATTCCAAATTTACAAGTTGCATTGGATCATTCAGATTTACAAGGAGCAATTAAGGCTGCAGTAGCGGTTGGGCATGAAGTTGATGTAATTGAGGCAGGGACAGTTTGTTTGCTGCAAGTTGGTAGTGAGTTAGTAGAAGTATTAAGGAGTTTATTCCCTGATAAAATAATTGTTGCTGATACTAAATGTGCTGACGCAGGAGGAACAGTTGCTAAAAATAATGCTAATCGCGGTGCAGACTGGATGACTTGTATTTGTTGTGCAACCATTCCAACTATGGAGGCGGCTTTAAAAGCTATTAAAGAAGTTCGTGGTGATCGCGGTGAAATCCAAATTGAACTATATGGTGATTGGACCTTTGAACAAGCTCAGCAGTGGCTTGATGCAGGTATCTCCCAAGCAATCTACCATCAATCACGTGACGCGCTTCTTGCTGGTGAAACTTGGGGTGAAAAAGATCTTAATAAAGTAAAAAAACTCATTGAGATGGGATTCAGAGTTTCTGTCACTGGGGGATTAAATATTGATACTTTGAAGTTGTTCCAAGGCGTTGATGTCTTTACTTTTATTGCTGGTCGAGGTATTACCGAAGCGGAAAATCCTGCAAAAGCAGCTCGTGATTTCAAAGAAGAAATCCGCCGTATTTGGGGGTGATTTGATGAACCGTCCGATTGGTATTTACGAAAAGGCTACACCAAAGGATTTTTCATGGAGAGAGCGGTTAAACTTTGCCGAAGAATTGGGTTTTGATTTTGTGGAGATGTCCATTGATGAGACTGATAGTCGATTGGCAAGGCTTGACTGGTCAAAAGAGGAACGTCTAGAGCTTGTTAAAGCCATTTTTGATACAGGTATTCGTATCCCCACCATCTGCTTTTCAGGTCACAGACGCTTTCCACTAGGCTCTAATGATCCTGATATTGAAACTAAATCTCTTGAATTGATGAAAAAATGTATTCATTTAGCTCAAGATTTAGGTGTTAGAACGATTCAGTTAGCAGGTTATGACGTCTATTATGAAGAAAAATCTTCTCAAACGCGAGAAAGATTTATAAAAAACCTCAGACGTGCTTGCGATTGGGCTGAAGCAGCACAGGTGATTTTAGCGATTGAAATCATGGATGATCCTTTTATTAATTCCATCGAAAAATACTTAGCCATTGAAAAAGAAATTGATTCTCCATACCTTTTTGTTTATCCAGATACAGGGAATGTTTCGGCTTGGCATAATGATTTATGGAGTGAATTTTACAATGGACATCGCTCTATTGCCGCCCTTCATCTAAAGGATACATACCCTGTCACTGAGAAATCAAATGGTCAATTCAGAGACGTTCCATTTGGTAAGGGATGTGTGGATTGGGAGGAAATGTTTGCGGTTATTAAGCGCATCAATTATAAGGGACCATTCTTGATTGAAATGTGGTCTGAAAATTGCGAGACGATTGATGAAACGAAGGCTGCTATCAGAGAGGCTCAAGATTTTCTATACCCACTAATGAAGAAAGCAGAGGTTATCTAATGCCAAAAAATTTACAAGAAATGAGAGAACGCGTCTGCCAAGCCAATAAATCGTTGCCAGAGTATGGTTTGGTAAAATTTACTTGGGGGAATGTCTCTGAAGTTTGTCGAGAAATTGGTCGGATTGTTATCAAACCGTCTGGAGTTGACTACGATCTCTTGACGCCAGAAAATATGGTGGTTACTGATTTAGATGGTAATGTGGTGGAGGGAGAGTTAAACCCATCTTCAGATTTACCCACCCATGTAGAACTTTATAAAGCTTGGCCAGAAGTTGAAGGCATTGTTCATACGCATTCAACGGAGGCAGTTGGTTGGGCTCAAGCTGGTCGTGATATTCCTTTTTATGGAACAACCCATGCCGATTATTTTTATGGTCCTGTTCCTTGTGCTCGCTCTTTGAGTCAAGAAGAGGTGGAATTAGCCTATGAAAAAGAGACTGGAACGGTCATCATTGAAGAATTTGAAAGACGTGGTTTAGACCCAGTGGCTGTTCCTGGTATTGTCGTTCGTAATCATGGACCATTCACTTGGGGGAAAGACCCAGCTCAAGCTGTCTATCATTCAGTAGTGTTAGAGGAAGTTGCGAAAATGAACCGCTTGACTGAGAGCATTAACCCACAAGTTGAAACTGCTCCTCAGTATATTTTGGACAAACACTATCTCAGAAAACATGGACCTAATGCTTATTACGGGCAGAAAGATGATAATCACTAATGCCATAAAAGTTTAAGGAGCAACTCATTGATTTGCTCCTATTTGTCTTTTATTGCTTTTTATAAAAGTTTATTTTATATTGTGGAATTTTTCTTAGAAAGCTAAATCCTAATTTTTGATGGGGTATAATTAAGTTCAAAAAGAAAGAGGTGGCCTTTTGTTATTGGATAAAAAGAGTTATGAGTTACTAGCATATCTGTTGGTATTGGACCAACATCAAACGATTAGTCACATTGCTGAGCAGCTTGAGCAGTCGCGTCGAAAAATTTATTACCATTTAGAAAAAATCAATGATTCATTACCTGGTGATGTTGCTCCAATTACTAGTATTCCTAGATTGGGGATTTTACTAAGTCCTGAACAAAAGACCGCCTGCCAAGAACTTTTACATCAAACGGATTCTTATTTCTATGTGATGAATGCCGATGAGCGCTTAATGTTGACTACCTTAACTATTGCAACTAGTCAAACTAGGATGACGATTGACCAATTAATCTCTATCTGTGAAGTATCCAGAAATACGGTACTAAGTGATTTAAATCAGTTGAGAAATAGATTAAGTGAAACAGGTTTAGGGATAAAATTATTGGTTACAAAAGCCAAGGGTTATCATTTTGAAGGGCACCCTCTTGCTTTTATACAATACTTTTACGGCGTTCTGTTATCTCTAGATCAGATGGCGTCGGATTATTTTTCGGCTATTGTGTTTGAGCGATTGAAGAATATAACTCAACCGCATCTCTTAGTATCTGATGCTCTTCACAAGTTTATTAGTGATTATTTTATGGAAGCTGAATTAAAGTTAGGTAAATCTTTGAATCAAAAAGAACGGCAATTCTTCGTTAACAGCCTTCCTTACCTTCTATTAGCTTATCGAAAGTTAGAGTGCCCAAAGAGTTTTAGAGAGCTATTATCACAAGAACTGGAGCCGGTTCGAAAACGCTTAGAATTCCGATTGGTACAAGAGTTAAATCTAGCTGTTCAAAGGCAATTTGACCTATCACTAGAAGATCTGGAAATCGATATTATCACGCTACTTCTGCTCTCATTTCGAAAGGATAAGGATTCCCATCTTGAAAGTAGCGATTATGCTAGTTTGAGGCAATCCTTGGTCACCTATCTCAATTATTTTCAAGAGCATTTTGGTAGCCAATTCGTCAATAGAGAGGATTTAGAAAATCAACTCTTAATGCATTGTAAGTCGCTGCTCTACCGCAAACGATATGGCATTCCTAGTTATAATCCTCTAACAGAGACGATTAAGGAAAAATACGAGCGACTCTATACCATGGTTGCTTCGACCATATACTTGTTAGAAGGGGAATGGCAAGTTAGTCTAAGCGACGGTGAAATTGCTTTTTTAGTGATCCACATAGGAGGAGCGATTCGACGGCATAATGATAACTATCATCAGAAAAAAGCAGTTATTGTCAGTGATGATGGGATTGCTATACAGAAATTTCTACTGAGTCGAACAAAACGTTTTGTTCCATCCTTGAAAATTGAAGCCGTTTTTACCACAGAACAATTTCAAAGTGTCGCTGATCTTCTCGAAATAAGCTTTATCATTACCACTCAGGATAGCTTAGAGACGGATCTTCCTATTGTTTTTGTTAATCCGCTAATGACCGATGATGACATCCTTAAACTGCTTAGAATTACTCAAGGTAATTATCAGCCGTGGGATACACAAGGTATTCAGGAAAAAATTAAGAGTTGTATTGAGCAATTTGCCCCTAATTGCAAGCAGACAGATCAATTCATTCAGTCGCTTGAAGAAGTTATTTATCAAGAATTGATTTCAGATTTAATTTCCTATGGAAAATAATAAATGTAAACTTAGGGCACAATAGCTAGTGCTCCTTTTAGAAGACAAAATCTGGTATAGTTGTGCCAGATTATTTTTGATAGAAAAATTGAAAAAGGTATCAATTGTTGGATAAAAGTCTAATTTTGAACACTTTTTTGTGTGCTTCTTGGTCTTTTTTGGCAAGCCTGATAGGCATATACTTAACTTATCAAGGAATTTAAATTGGAGGAAAGTTTATGCCAAATGTGAAAGATATTACCCGTGAATCATGGATTTTAGCAACATTCCCAGAATGGGGAACATGGTTAAATGAAGAGATTGAAGAAGAAGTTGTTGCAGAAGGTAACTTTGCTATGTGGTGGCTAGGCAATTGTGGTGTTTGGATAAAAACACCTGGTGGAGCCAATGTGGTCATGGACCTATGGGCAAATCGAGGAAAGGCCACTAAAAAGGTTAAAGATATGATTTGGGGGCATCAAATGGCTAATATGGCTGGGGTACGCAAATTACAACCGAATTTACGCGTGCAACCAATGGTTATTGATCCCTTTGCTATTAATGAGTTAGACTATTATTTGGTATCTCATGTTCACTCAGATCACATGGATATTTCTACATCCGCAGCTATTCTTAATAATCCGAAACTTGACCACGTAAAATTTGTAGGCCCAAGTGGTTGTGCTGATATTTGGAAAGGCTGGGGTGTTCCTGAAGAACGTATTCAGGTCATCAAACCTGGTGAAAGTTTTGAGTTTAAAGACATCAAAGTAACTGCAGTAGAATCCTTTGACAGAACTTGTTTGGTAACACTTCCTATTGAAGGCTACGAAGAAAACGGTAATAGTTTATCAGGACTTCCAGTCAGCGATGAACTTATGGCAAGTAAAGCTGTTAACTACATCTTTGAAACACCTGGTGGAACTATTTATCACGGTGCTGATTCACATTTTTCAAATTATTTTGCTAAACATGGTCGTGATTTTAATATTGACGTTGCGATTAATAATTATGGTGACAATCCAATCGGAATTCAAGATAAAATGACCTCTATTGATCTTCTTCGTATGGCGGAAAATCTTGGTGCTGAAGTTATTATTCCAGTTCACTACGATATTTGGTCAAACTTCATGGCTTCAACTGATGAAATCCTAGAACTTTGGAAAATGCGAAAAGAACGATTGCAATACAAGTTCCATCCTTTTATCTGGGAAGTCGGTGGAAAATACACTTATCCGCAAGATAAAGACCGTATAGAGTACCATCATCCACGTGGCTTTGATGATTACTTCTTAGAAGATTCAGATATTCAGTTTAAAGCCTTATTGTAAGCGATATGAAAGTCCGGTTCAGCGAATTGGGCTTTTATTATTGTTTTTTTATGCTATAATAATCCTAATATTTTGAAGATTTGGAGATTCTTATGAAAACACCTTTTATTTCTCGTCAAGAGTTGGATAAGATTACTGAACAATTCCCTACACCTTTCCATCTTTATGATGAGAAAGGAATTCGTGAAAAAGCGCGTGCCTTAAATAAGGCCTTTTCATGGAATAAGGGATTCAAAGAATATTTTGCGGTTAAGGCGACGCCGACACCAGCTATTCTAAAGATTTTACAAGAAGAAAATTGCGGTGTGGATTGTGCGACAGGTGTGGAACTTTTAATGAGCCATAAGTTGGGATTTAAAGATATCATGTTCTCCTCTAATAATACACCCGCTTCGGAGTATCAGTACGCCAAAGAAATTGGAGCAACTATCAACCTCGATGCTTATGAAATGATTGCTTTCGTTAAAGAAACAATTGGTCTACCAGAAACAGTGTCACTTCGCTATAATCCAGGTGGTGTTTTCGCTCTTGGGACAGCTATAATGGATAATCCTGAGGAGTCTAAATTCGGCATGACGCGTGAGCAACTCATCCAAGGTTTCAAGGATTTAAAAGCTGAAGGGGTCAAAGAGTTTGGGATTCATTCCTTCCTGGCTTCCAATACAGTTACTAATGACTATTATCCAGAGTTGGCACGTCAACTCTTTACCTTAGCTGTGGAAATCCGAGAAAAAGCAGGAGTTGAACTTAGTTTTATCAACTTATCTGGTGGTATTGGGGTTGACTATCATCCTGAAGACAAAGCTAATGACATTGCAGCTATTGGAGAGGGTGTTCGTAAGGTTTACGAAGAAGTGCTTACCCCAGCTGGGCTTGGGGGGATTAAGATTTTTACAGAACTAGGCCGCTTTATGCTGGCTCCCCATGGTCTCTTAGTCACAAAAGTTTTACACCGCAAGAAAACGTATCGTGATTACGTCGGTGTGGATGCATCAGCTGTCAATCTTTTACGTCCTGCAATGTATGGTTCTTATCATCACATTACGAATATCAGCAATCCTAATGGTGGCGTAGAAGTAGTAGATGTTGTTGGTTCACTCTGTGAGAATAATGATAAATTTGCCAAGCAGCGTGAGTTGCCTGAGGCGCGTGTAGGAGATACTTTGGTCATTCATGATACAGGCGCACATGGCTTTTCAATGGGCTATCAGTATAATGCCCGTCTTCGTTCGGCTGAAATTCTTTATCAAACAGACGGTAGTGCTCGTCTTATCCGTCGTGCAGAGACACCAGAGGATTATTTTGCGACTATTACAGGATTTGATTTTGACTAATAGTGTGTGAAGAGGTTGGACTAAGATCCAGCTCTTTTCATGTTAAGATAGCTTTTCTGTTCGGATTAAGAAAGCCATTAAAAGGAGAACTATTGTTCTTGTTAGTGTTAGCGGCAGTTCTTTGCTCATTATCTTAAGCAAGAACGCTGATAGTTGCAGCAGAATTAGCGCATGGTGCGTAAGGGAATTTCAGATGTTATATAAAGCCTGTTTACTCACTCAAAGGGAGTGACTAGGTATTGAAAACAACTTTGAGTGCTTTGATACACTAGCTTTGAAAGAAATCTGACAATGTCGGTGCTATTCAAGATGACATTTTGGGTGATTCTAACCTCTCGATTACAAAACAGTTTTGAATGTCATCATTCTCTTAGCTTTATCATGTTTTGGGGACCATTCATCAAAGTCATAATGATGGATATGACGCTTGTCTTCTTCAGCTTAGTTAGTTTGGTACTGATTTTTTGGATGTGGGCTAAAGGCTGTTTTTAGATAAAACATCGGAGTAGCTAACGTGTTGCTAGTTTTATTTGAGGCAGTTCTTAGGGCTTATTTTTAGGTATTTTCAAATTTGTAAAGCTGTGACTTTTCTGCTATAATAGGACGGTAAATAAGACTAGGAGAACTCAAAAAACATGTCAACAGCATTATGGATTTTAATCGTTGTATTAGCAGCAATGGCAGGTGTATTTGGTGGTATTTTCATTGCCCGTAAACAAATCGAAAAAGAAATCGGTCAATACCCACGTTTGACACCAGATGCTATTCGTGAAATGATGAGCCAAATGGGTCAAAAACCAAACGAAGCGAAAGTTCAACAAACTTACCGCAATATCGTTAAACAATCAAAAGCAGCCGCTGCTAAAAAGAAAAAATAAGATTAAGAGGGGTTGGGAGCAGAGTTCTCAACCCTTTTTAGAAAGAAGAGACTATGGATAATCGTCCTATTGGTTTTTTAGATTCAGGTGTCGGTGGCTTGACAGTTGTTAGGGAATTAATGCGGCAACTCCCTCATGAAGAAATTGTTTATATTGGTGATTCAGCTAGAGCACCCTATGGACCACGACCAGCTGACCAAATTCGAGAGTACACATGGCAACTGGTTAATTTTCTCTTGACCAAAAACGTTAAAATGATTGTATTTGCTTGTAATACTGCGACAGCAGTAGCTTGGGAAGAAATAAAAAAATCCCTTGACATTCCTGTACTAGGAGTGATTTTACCAGGGTCAAGTGCAGCGATTAAGGCAACCAAGGAAAAGAAGATTGGTGTTATTGCTACCCAAATGACAGTTCAATCCGACATCTATAAAAGCAAAGTACAACTGTTAGATCCTCAGGTTGAGGTGACCTCTTTGGCTTGTCCTAGGTTTGTGCCCTTAGTAGAATCCAATGAAACGACCTCGAGTGTGGCCAAAAAAGTTGTCTATGAGACCTTGGCTCCTTTGGTTGGAAAAGTTGATACCTTGATTTTGGGCTGTACTCATTATCCCTTGCTTCGCCCTATTATCCAAAACGTTATGGGACCTGAGGTTAAGTTAATCGATAGTGGTGCCGAGACGGTGCGTGATATTTCGGTTTTACTTAATTATTTTGAAATTAACCGTAACCGAGAAGCACAAGAAAAAAACGACCGTTTCTACACAACAGCTGGCGTTACTAGCTTCCAAGACATTGCCGAAAATTGGTTGGGCACCACCATTAGTGTTGAGCACGTGAGCTTAGAGGAGACTTTGAATGGCTGACAAGATTTATGAGTATAAAGATGAGAATGATTGGTTTATTGGAGATATGTCAGGACATAACTCGTTAAGCTATCTCGGAGATGAGCATAAAATAGACGATCCGTTATTTAACCTAAACCGACTTTTAGATGGGGTACTGGAGATAGATGTTTTGTCTGAAGAAGAATGGCGCCATCCTCGCGGTTATCGTGTGACAGTGGTTAAATTGACTTCTGAAATGAAGCTGATCAATTTTGTCCTTGATATGGTTAACGAGCAGTTTGGACGACGATTAGAAACACGCCAACATCAAGGGGCTATCCTGCTTCTAGAAGAAGATAGGTTACTGGCTGTCCATCTCCCTAAAGGTGGTGTTAATACTTCTGATTTCTTCGGTAAAAAGCAATCAACTTTCGGTGATAAATTGCTCATTGCCACCCATAATGAAGGCAAGGTCAAGGAATTCCGTAAGATGTTTGCTTCGCTCGGAATTGAAGTGGAAAGTCTAAACGACTATCCTGATTTACCAGAAGTTGAAGAAACGGGAATGACTTTTGAAGAAAATGCTCGACTCAAAGCAGAGACCATTTCTAAATTAACCGGTCGTATGGTTTTAGCCGATGATTCAGGCTTGAAGGTCGATGCCCTAGGTGGCTTACCTGGTGTCTGGTCGGCACGCTTCTCAGCACCAGAGCCAACGGATGACAAAAATAATGCCAAACTCTTGCATGAATTAGCTATGGTTTTTGAACAAAAAGATCGTAGCGCCCAATTTCATTCGACGCTAGTTGTGGCGGCACCAAATAAAGAAAGTCTAGTTGTCGCTGCTGATTGGCCAGGTTATATTGCCTATGAAGCAAAAGGTGAGGGTGGCTTTGGCTATGATCCGCTTTTTCTGGTTGGTGAAACAGGGCAAACAGCTGCTCAGCTCAGTCCAGAACAAAAGAATGACATTTCTCACCGAGGATTAGCAATGAAAAAACTAATGGAGGAATTTCCAGCATGGCAGAACTAACACTAATCGTCATGAGTGACTCTCATACCGACAAAGCTGTAGTTGAAAAGATAAAGGCTCATTATCAAGGAAAGGTTGACGCCATTTTCCACAATGGAGATTCTGAATTATCTGCAAATGATCCTGTATGGCAAGGGATCCATGTGGTTCGAGGAAATTGTGATTATGATTCAGACTATCAAGATGACAATATTGTCACCTTACCAGGATTGACTGTTGCTCAGACACATGGACATCTTTACCACATCAATTTTATGTGGAATCGTCTGGTCTATTTTGCCCAAGAAGCACAAGCCGATATTTGCTTGTATGGCCATTTACATCGTGCGGCAGCTTGGCAGGAAGAAGGAATTGTTTTTGTTAACCCAGGCTCTGTGCTACAACCCCGAGGTGACATAAATGAAAAACTCTACGCCTTGATCAAGGTCACTGATACTTCAATCAAGGTTGACTTCTTAGACCTCAATCACCAAGTTTACCCAAGTTTATCACAGGAATTTAGCAGATGATTGCCAAAGAATTTGAAGATTTTTTATTGAATTATACTGAGCACTATTTAATTCCTTCTAAAGACCTTGCTATCGTGGTGGATACCCATAATATGGATCATGTCTTGCTCTTAATAACGAGTAACGGTTATTCACGTATCCCAGTTATCTCAAAAGAGAAAATCTATTGTGGAACAGTGTCGATTTCTGATATTATGAACTATCAGGCTGAAAATAATTTAGCAGCTTGGGAGCTTTCTCAAACTGATGTCGCTGTGGCCGTTAATGATAAGGTGGAAACGATCTTGGCGGATGCCCCACTGACAGAAATCATGCACAAACTCGTGGATAATCCTTTCTTGCCAGTTTTGGACAGCGATAAGCATTTTATGGGGATTATCACGCGGAAATCTATTCTAAAGGCTGTCAATGCCTTATTACACGATTTTACTGAGGATTATGACATCACACCAAAAGAAAAATAGGATAACTAAGGAGATGATTACGTCCTTTTTAGCTGAGAAAAACATCTCAGACGCCTCTCAAAAATCCTACTCTTACGACTTGGAGCAGTTTAGGGATTTGGTAGAAGGACACATCAGTGACACTAGTCTTCTTTATTACCAAGAATTTTTAAAATCCTTAAAAGTCAGTGTCCAAAAGCGCAAACAATCATCGGTTAATCAATTGTTACGCTATCTCTACGAAGAAGGTCATGTAGACCATTACCACCGTTTAAAAAAGGTAAAAGCAGGTCTGACTACACCAAAGACCTCTCTCGAAAAGGTTGATTTGGATTTTTTAAATGAAGACAGTAAATGGTGGCAAGGACGATTAATTGCTTCATTTCTAGCACTTATGGGCTTGACTCTGAAAGAAATTGCGGAGATAAAAGGTGACAGGCTTGACGTTGACTTTAAGGTTTTGAAGGTCAAGAAAGATGATCAAATCAGGATTCTTCACCTGCCAAAAACTATCTTGCAACAACTACCACAAGTGTCTGAGGGGTCTTACCTCTTTGATAATAAAGGGAAAGCTTATTCTCGTCAGTGGTTTTTCTTACAGCTCAAGTCCTATTTAGATAGTCTTGATCTGAGTCACCTGACTGCTCAAAAATTGAGACAGCAGTATATTCTCAGTCAAATCGTTTTAGGAAAATCAGCGACAGAGATTGCTAAACAGTTGGGATTAAAATCCACTCAAACGCTCGAGAGATATTTCAAATAATGGATATAAAATTAAAAGATTTTGAAGGCCCCCTTGATTTACTTTTGCACTTGGTGTCAAAGTATGAGGTGGATATCTATGATGTGCCCTTGGTTGAGGTCATCGAACAGTATTTAGCCTATCTGGCAACTCTTCAAGTTATGAAGTTGGAAGTTGCTGGAGAATATATGGTAATGGCTAGTCAGCTCATGCTGATCAAAAGCCGTAAACTCTTACCAAAACTTGTGGAAGCAGTACCACTGGAAGAGGATCTTGAAATGGAACTCCTTTCGCAAATCGAAGAGTACAAACGTTTCAAAGCTATTTCACAGGAACTGGATCAACAACATCAAGAGCGTGCCAAACTATTTTCAAAGCCTAAGACAGAAATTGTTTCAGAGGATGTGACCTTAAAAGAGGATAAGACGACATTAGATCTCTATTTAGCTTTTTCAAAAATCATGGCCCAAAGGCAGGTCGCCTTTAACCAAGAGCATACGACCATCGCAGCAGATGATTACCGTATTGAGGACATGATGGTATTTGTTGAGGATCAGCTGGAGTTTGGTCAACCTAAGTCGATGCAAGTATTGTTTCAAAAAGTGGAGAGCACAGAGCAGATGATCACCATCTTTTTGGCTATTTTAGAGTTGGTCAAACGTCAAACACTAAGAGTTGAGCAAGTGCAGAATTTTTCAGATATTACCTTAAGAAGGGAGGCGACATGACAACCTTATCGCAAATCGAAGCGCTTCTCTTCGTGGCTGGAGAAGAAGGCTTATCAATCCGTCAATTAGCAGAATTACTGGAACTACCACCCTCAGGCTTACAACAGTCTATGGACAAATTAGTAGAGAAGTATCAACAAGACAAGGACTCTGCTCTAAGCGTTTTAGAATCTGCCAATACCTATAAATTAGTCACCAAAGATGACTACGCAGAACTTTTGAAGTCATATGCTCATACTCCAGTCAATCAAAGTCTGTCTCGCGCAAGCCTTGAAACCTTATCTATTATTGCCTATAAGCAACCGATTACACGGATTGAAGTTGATGGGATTCGCGGGGTAAATTCAAGTGGAGCTATTAGTAAGCTGCAAGCATTCGGATTGGTTCAGGAAATTGGAAAGAAGGAAGTTCTTGGCCGGCCTAACCTTTACGCGACTACGGATTATTTTTTAGATTACATGGGGATCAATAGCTTAGACGAGTTGGTTGATGTGTCAGCTATTGACATCAAGGAAGAAGAGGTCGCATTATTTGCGGAAGTTCCCTCTCTAGAAGAATAAGGAAACAAGATGATGAGAATTAACAAATACATTGCCCACGCAGGTGTGGCAAGTCGTCGTAAGGCAGAAGAATTGATTAAAAAGGGTCTCGTAACCATCAATGGAGAGAAAGTGACCGAGTTGGCGACAACCGTCAAGTCAGGTGATGTTGTTGAAGTTGAAGGTAGCCCTATTTATAACGAAGAAAAAGTTTATTATCTGTTAAATAAGCCCCGAGGGGTGATTTCCAGTGTGTCGGACGAAAAAGGACGTCAAACAGTTGTGGATTTACTGCCACAAGTTAAGGAACGGATCTATCCTGTTGGTCGCTTGGACTGGGACACTTCTGGGCTTCTTCTTTTGACAAATGATGGTGATTTTACTGATAAAATGATCCATCCTCGTAATGAAATTGACAAGGTCTACGTGGCACGTGTGAAGGGTCTTGCAACTAAAGAAAATCTTCGACCACTGACACGTGGTGTTGTTATTGATGGTAAGAAAACGAAGCCTGCTCGTTACAATATCATTAAAGTTGAAGTAGATAAAAATCGTTCCGTTGTTGAATTGGTCATCCATGAGGGACGCAATCACCAGGTTAAGAAGATGTTTGAAGCTGTCGGTTTACTCGTTGATAAATTATCACGCACTCAGTTTGGTACCCTTGATTTGACAGGACTTCGTCCAGGAGAATCTCGTCGTCTTAACAAGAAAGAAGTCAGCCAGCTTCATAATTTGGCGGTTAACAAAACCAGATGAGAAAAGCATTAATAGCAATTGTTCGCTTTTATCAAAGATACCTTTCTCCCATATCATCAGGAACCTGTCGTTTTCGACCTACCTGCTCCCAGTATATGATTGAAGCCATTGATAAACATGGCTTTAAAGGAATGCTAATGGGAATAGCCAGAATTATGCGTTGCCATCCTTGGTCAAAAACGGGGTTTGATCCCGTTCCTGACCATTTTTCGCTTAAAAGACATAGCAAAAACGATTCACAAAAGTGAACCGTTTTTTCATTATGTGGCTTTAAGCCCAGTCTCGCTCCGATAGGTGCGAGACAAATAAACCACCCGTTAGATGGGTGGTCATGATTAGTATTAATATTTGGACCAGGTGCGTTTTAGGAAAAGTAAGAGCATAGGGTAGATTTCCAGACGACCAGCAATCATGGCAAAACTCATGAGCAGTTTTGAGAAGGGACTGAAGATGTCAAAAGTTTCAGCCGTTCCCAACATCGGTCCGATATTATTAAAGGTAGAAGCAGCTGCGCTAATAACTACCATAAAATCTTTTTGATGGTCGATGCTTAAACAAAAGACCAGACAAAGAAACATGATAACATAGATGGCTAAGTATTTTAGAACACTATGCTGTGTTTCCTTATCGATAACATTTTCTCCGATATGAAGAGACATTACGCGACGAGGATAAAGTGTCCTTAAAACTTCGTTTTTGACAACCTTAGAAATGATAAGTGCTCTTATAACTTTAAAACCACCGGCTGTGGAGCCAGCAGATCCGCCTAAAAACATCAATAAGAGAAGCATAAATTGCGCAAATAATGGCCAAACCGTTAAATCTGTAATCCCAAAACCGGTCGTTGTGATGATATTGGTTACCTGGAAGAAAGAGAAGCGAATAGTCTCATCTAAGCTAGTATATAGGTGGCTGATGTTTAAGCTGATCATTATTGTCGCTACGAGAATGATTCCCAGATATAGACGTAATTCAGTATCTTTAAAGAAAAGCTTGAACTTTCGCATCAATATCAAATAGTATAAGTTGAAATTAATGCCAAAAAGCGTGACACCAAAAGAAATGACATAGGTGATAAGTGGACTCTTATAGTGAGCGATAGAATCGTTGTAGACACCGAATCCACCAGTACCAGCACCTCCCATAGCTGTTATGATGCTGTCAAAAAATGGCATGCCACAAAGCCATAAAATGAGAGTAAAGATCAGGAACATTCCCATGTAGATGAAGTATAGGATTTGAGCGGTGTTTTTTAGCTTTGCAACCACTTTTCCAAAGACAGGCCCAGGAACTTCAGCTCTCATAACTTCATGGTGACCATTTTTGCTATTGCTCATAATAGCAAGTGCAAAAACCAGTACCCCCATACCTCCGATCAGATGAGCGAAACTTCTCCAGAAAAGGAGAGAATGCGATAAGACAGAAACATCGGGCAGAATAGTAGCTCCAGTGGTCGTAAAGCCTGAGCTGACTTCGAAAAAGGCATCGATAAGACTTGGAATTTGACCTGAAAACACGAAGGGAAGAGCACCAAAGAAGGACCAAAGGACCCAACAGAGTGCGACGATCAGCATGCCTTCTTTAGTGTAAATGTGGTGGTTTTTCGGTTTTCGCAAACTGCCTAGGCCCCCAAGGACTAGGAGCAGCCCAATTGTATAGAGGATACTGAATTTAATAGTCCAATCTTCTTGATAGATGAAGGATACCAAAAGAGGAACTAGGAGCAGCCCTGCCTCAATGATAAGGAGTTTTGATAATAAAAAACGAACCATTGCTCTATTCATGACGGGACCTCTCCATCAAATCATAGATTTTTGTAATGTTTTTAAGCAGGGTAATGATAACGATTTTATCTCCGACTTCAAGAATGTCTTCACCAGTGGGGTAGATCGTTCTGCCTTTACGGATAATAGCAGCAATCAGGACATTATCTTTAAGTTTGATATTGGAGAGTTGTTGCCCAGCCATTTTGTTCTTCTCGCGAATTTCAAACTGAAGCGTTTCGATACGGCCATTGGCCACGTGATGCATGGCATCCAAATTAGAATCTTGAGCATTGTCACGTCCACGGACAAAGTGCATGACGGTATCAGCAGCGATACTTTTTGGAGTAATAATACTAGAAGAGACAAAATTATGGTCGATAATTTCGAGGAGACTTGTACGATTGACCTTGGTAATGTTTTTTGGCACACCGACTTTTTCCAAGAAAAGAGAAGCAATGATATTTTCTTCATCAACACCTGTCAAGGTAGCTACGGCATCATAACTGGCAGCACTTTCTTCTAAGAGGACATCCTTGGCAGTTCCGTCACCAACAACAATGTTCAGATGGGGGAACTCTTGGCTAAGCCATTGCGCGTGTTTTTCATCCCGTTCAATAACTTTTAAATTAATTTTGTTATTGCGAAGTAACGAGAGTAGGTAGTAGGCAATGCGTCCTGCACCAATAATCATCATATTTTTGATGAGTTTGTGCTTAACAAAGTTGTGGAAAAGAACCATTTCAACACGACTACCTGTTACAAAAATACGGTCCTTAGGAAGGATGGTGTCGTTACCATCAGGAATGAGGATAGTACCTTGTCTTTGAACAGCGCAGATAACGATATTTCCAAATTTTCTACGGAATTCTGATAGTGACATATGGCTTAGCACGCTTTGGTCGGATACCGAAAATTCCATAAGCATGACGCGTCCATTGACAAAGTGTTCGACAGATTTAGCATTTGGAAAGTCGATACTATTAGCGATGTAGCGAGCTGTCAAAAGTTCAGGATTAATCACTAGTGAAAATCCTAAGAAATTGCGTTCCTTAAAGTAAGCGTTGGAGTATTCTGGGTTACGGACACGGACAATGGTATCTTTAGCTCCCATTTGCTTAGCAAGAACTGCTGAAATCATATTGACTTCATCTTTGTCGGTCATTGCAATGAAAATATCACAATCTTGAATATCAGCTTGTTCTAGAATCTTATGGTTGGCGCCGTTTCCAAGAAGTCCAATGATATCGTAGCGTTTAGTGAGATGTTTTAAGACACTTTCTTTTTGTTCAATCAATACGACATCGTGATTTTCTTCGACGAGTGATCGGCAAAGCGCAGCTCCGACCTTACCACCGCCGACTAGAATTATTTGCATGATTTTCCTCCATAAATAATTACATCCTATCATACTCCTTTTTTGTCAGAAATGCATCACACTGAAGGATAATTTTATGAAGAAATTTAAGAGAAAATAGTTGACACTAGTGATGAAAGTGTTATACTTACTATTAAGCTATTCGTTGGTTTAAATCAAACCTGTTATGATTTAAGGTAACGAGTCAACACGAACCACGCTATCTGCTGAGCTTGACTCCGGGTAGCGTGGTTATTTTTATGGGCAAAATCAAGGAGATGAAGCTATGATAGAAAATAATTATGAGAAACAATCAACTGGTCGTAATCACATCGTGCTTTTTCAGCCGCAAATCCCACAAAATACTGGGAATATTGCGAGAACCTGTGCAGCGACTAATAGTCCCTTACATATTATTAAACCAATGGGATTTCCTATTGATGATAAAAAAATGAAACGTGCTGGTCTGGATTATTGGGATAAATTGGATATTTATTATTATGACTCTTTGGAAGAGTTTATGGAAAGCGTTGATGGACCAGTTTTTTTGATTTCTAAGTTTGCAGATAAAACCTATTCTGATGTGGATTATAATCAGCAGCTAGATCAATACTTTATGTTTGGACGCGAAGATACTGGTCTACCGGAAATGTTTATGCGAAAAAATGCAGAGAAGGCTCTTAGGATTCCAATGAATGATGAACACGTTAGAAGTTTAAATGTTTCTAATGCTGTTTGCATGGTTGTATATGAAGCATTGCGGCAGCAACAGTTTCGAGGTTTAGAAAGGGTGCACCTTTACAAAAATGATAAATTAAAATAAGGAAAATTTTAGTAAAAAAGGTAGAAAATTAAAGAAACGTTTGCTATACTTATTTCAAAATGTTTTAGCTTAGGAGATTAAATCATGAAAAAGAAGATGTATAAGGCTAAAAAGCAGTGGGTTGTTGCTGGTGTTGCCACTGCTAGTCTTTTGCTTGCCCCAGGTGTTTTAGCAGAGGAGGCTGTACCAGCTAATGAGGAAGTTGTTGGCGAAATAACAAGTGGTTCTGAGAATGTTACACCACAGCCAACTAATGGTACAAAGACCACGTCTATGATGGCTGATTCCTCATCGGGAGAAACTAGTCGTGATTTGAGAGATGAATTTATCGGCTGCAGAGAATGTTA
>NZ_JBEHGL010000020.1:0-45281 GCF_040225085.1 Streptococcus jiangjianxini
GAGCATGCGACGTAAAAAATTTGTCCTTAGTCTGTCCTTTGACCAGTATTTAAAACGATTACTGTAAGGCAAACATAGCTTCGAAGCCAGAGAAATAGATTAGGGATTTTCATGCGTTTGTCGTGAACATAAGCACTTTGAGCTGATTTTTAACCTAAATCTTGTTATAATAATATCATTTGAAAGAATAAAAAGATGCAAGGAGAACTCATGGCAAAAGTAGCGAATTCATTACTCATTACAAAAGAAGAAGATCTTTACAGAATTAGTATGACTCCAGAATTACAAGAGGTTCTTGGAGACATTGCCTACATTGACTTCACAGAAGAAGACGTTGTAGAAGTTGATGATAGCCTGTTAAATCTGGAAAGTTCAAAAGCTGTGATGGAACTAGCAAGTCCTCTAGCAGGGACGATTGTTTCTCGCAATGAAGCGGCAGGTGCTGATCCTGATTTATTAAATCAAACGGATGCCTCTAAAAATTGGATTGTCATTTTATCAAATGTTGATGAGGCTGCTTATAAGGCTTTAGAAGGTCCTAAAAATTAAGGAAGCAGGGATTTCCATCTGTTTCCTTTTTTAATCCAAGATAAAAGCGAACATTTTTTGTTCAAAACATAAACAACATGCGTTTTATTGATTTGTTGTGATATAATCCCATTATTAACTAGAAAGGGTGCCTCATGAAATCTGATATCGAAATTGCTCAAAGTATTGAACTAAAACCAATTACGGAAATTGCTGAAAAAGTTGGTATTAGCCCTGATGATATGGAACTGTATGGAAAATACAAGGCTAAATTATCGTTTGATAAGATTAAAGAAGTCCAATCAAATGAACCAGGGAAACTGATTTTAGTAACGGCCATTAACCCTACACCTGCAGGGGAAGGGAAGTCGACCATGTCGATCGGTCTTGCAGATGCTCTCAATAAGATTGGTAAACAAACTATGATTGCCCTTCGTGAGCCATCACTTGGTCCGGTTATGGGGATTAAAGGCGGTGCAGCTGGCGGCGGTTATGCGCAAGTTCTCCCTATGGAAGATATCAATCTTCATTTTACAGGTGATATGCATGCTATTACAACGGCTAATAACGCCTTAGCTGCTCTTTTGGATAATCATCTCCAACAAGGTAATCCCCTTCACATTGACCAGCGTCGTATTATCTGGAAGCGTGTGGTAGACCTTAATGACCGTGCTCTCCGTCAAGTAATTGTTGGATTGGGTAGTCCAGTTAATGGTATCCCTCGAGAAGATGGTTTTGATATCACTGTTGCCTCAGAAATCATGGCTATTCTCTGCCTAGCAACCGATCTCAAAGACCTCAAAAAACGCCTTTCTAACATTGTGGTAGCTTATGATATTAACCGTAAACCTGTTTATGTACGTGACCTCAACGTCGAAGGGGCCTTGACTCTCATTTTAAAAGATGCTCTTAAACCAAACCTAGTACAAACCATTTATAGAACACCAGCCTTGGTCCATGGGGGACCTTTTGCCAATATTGCTCATGGTTGTAACTCAGTTTTAGCCACAACAGCAGCTTTACATTTGGCAGACTACACCGTGACGGAAGCTGGCTTTGGAGCAGACTTAGGGGCTGAGAAATTCCTTGATATCAAGACGCCAAATCTTCCTAAATCACCAGATGCTGTTGTTATCGTAGCCACTCTTCGTGCCCTAAAGATGCATGGTGGAGTTGCTAAGTCTGACTTGTCTAAAGAAAATGTTGAAGCTGTCCGTGCAGGTTTTGAGAATCTAAAACGACACGTTGAAAACATTCGTCAATACGGTATCCCTGCGATTGTAGCTATCAACGCATTTGTAGCAGATACGCCAGCAGAAATCGCTGCATTGAAAGAGCTTTGCAAAGAACTCGATGTGCCAGTTGAATTAGCTAGTGTTTGGGCTGATGGAGCCGATGGGGGCGTTGAACTGGCTAAAACCCTTGTTGAAACAATTGACAAAGGAAATGCCAATTACCAACGTCTTTACAATGATGAGGATAGCTTGGAAGAAAAAGCTCGAAAAATTGTGACTAAGGTCTACGGTGGAACATCAGTACAATTTGGACCGAAAGCTAAAGCGCAGCTCAAACAGTTTGCTGAATTTGGCTGGGATAAATTACCAATTTGCATGGCTAAAACTCAATACTCTTTCTCAGATAATCCCGCTTTGCTGGGCGCACCAGAGAACTTCGACGTTACCATTCGTGAATTCGTTCCCAAAACAGGGGCAGGCTTTATCGTTGCTTTGACCGGTGATGTCATGACTATGCCTGGCTTACCTAAACAACCCGCTGCGCTGAATATGGATGTCTTAGAAGATGGGACAGCAATCGGTTTATTCTAATCAAAAAGAAAAAGCAATCTAAAAAGGCCGATATGACATGTTGCCAAGTACTCCCCAAATAGAGGCATTAAAGATCTAAGGCATAAATGCCAGTGAAAGAAACACTTGATCTTTGTGATGGGGGAGTCTTTTCTCCGTAAAATCCTCTAAAGATTAGTATGCTCCCTCTCTAGTGACTTGAAATCACAAACAGTCACTAGAAACGCTAAAGGAAGGGATATCTAAGAGACGTCTGCCATTGGTGAACCAACACTTGAGAATTGTCGTCATCACATCCTTAAAAGGAACGCGGCTCTATTTTTCTTTTTTCACGGCCTTATTGGTAACGAGAAGTTGACAGAAACGAACGTCTGTTACTGTCTGCGATAAGATGACATAATACTTTTTGAAAATTTTCATTAATGTATTACGACGGAGTTAACCATGTCTATAAAAACCATTGAAACCAAACGCCTGGTTTTGAGACCTTTTATGCTTGAAGATGTGCCAGCCATGTTTGAACACTGGGCGGGTCGTCAAGATAATGTCACACATGTTACTTGGCAAGCACACGATAATCAAGAAGTCACTAGGAAGATAATATCTTCTTGGATAAAAGAGGAACGTGCTGGTTATCATCTTTCCATTGTTAAAAAAAGTCATCAGACACTGATAAGAAACATTGCTATTGTTGATCACAAAGAAGATACTCAAACTGCTGAGATTGGTTATATTTTGGGCAAAGACTTTTGGAATGAGGGCTTTATGACAGAAGCCTTGAAAGCAGTAATTGCCAGCCTGTTTGAAAAAACGGCTATCAATCGTATTCAAGCTGTTTTTGATACGGAAAATCCAGCTTCTGGAAAAGTTATGACTAAGGCAGGCATGTCATATGAAGGAACACTGCGCCAAGCCTCTATCAATAACAGAGGCCTAGTTGATATTGCCATCTTTGCTATTTTAAAATCAGATTATCTAAAGGAAAAGACAGATGATTATTAGAAGTGCTAAAAGTTCTGATGCTGAAGAACTCTTGAACCTTTATGCTCCTTATGTAGAGAAAACAGCCATCACCCTCGAGTACACCGTTCCAAGTGTATCCGAATTTAAACATCGCATCCGCCAGACTTTGACTAATTTTCCGTATCTGGTCTACCAAGAAAATGAAGAGATTTTAGGTTATGCCTATGCCAGTTCTTATAAGGATCGCGCAGCCTATGATTGGTCTTGTGAAGTGTCTATTTATGTTGCAGAAAAAGCGCGTGGTAAGCAGATCGGAACAAAGTTGTATGATGCTTTAGAAAATGAATTAGAAAAAATGGGAATGAAAAACGTTTTGGCTTGTATCACGTATCCTAATGAAGCCAGCATCGGTTTTCATCAAGATCGTGGCTATGAAAAAGTAGGTCATTTTACTAAAATGGGCTATAAATTTGAACGGTGGCACGATATCGTCTGGATGCAAAAACGTTTGGAGGACTAAGATTGGTAAAGATTTATGAGTATCAATCAGAGATTGATTCAGCTGAACAAAAAGGTGGCGCTTATACTATTTTTCCTTATAATATTCGCACAGAATTCGGTAAAGGACGTGTGAAAGTTCATGTGACTTTTGATGGACACCCTTATGACGGGTCTATTGTCAATATGGGTGTCAAAGATGACAAAGGTGAGATTGTTTATATTATTGGTATTCGAAAGGATATTCAAAAAGCTATTGGTAAAACAGTAGGTGATACGGTGACAATAACCGTTCAGGAAAGGGATTAACTCGTTACTAAGGTCTTTAGATTTTTGAAATATTCCCTTTTAGAAAAAGTGAAAAAGTCATCAATTTAAAATCTCTTTTACCTATTTTTCTGTTATAATATTTTATAATTAATTCTAGATTGAGAGGAAAGAAACATTTACGAAAAAGAAAAAATCATAACCTTATTAGATCGTGGTAAACGAGGTTTTTTGCGAGGAATCTTTAGTCGGACAACAGTTATTGCTATCTTGCTAATTTTACAGATTCTTTTTTTTGTTGCTTCATATCGTTGGTTCCAAACTTATAAGGTTCAATTTGAGATTTTTGAAATCATTTTATCCATTGTGACAGTTTTGTATCTTATCAATAGCGATATGGATTCAACGGCTGTTATCACTTGGTTGTTGATTTTGGTGCCTTTCCCACTGATCGGGAGTTTATTCTTGCTTTACACTAAACGGGATTTCGGCTTTAAAGCTATGAAATCGGGAATTCAACGGACGATTGATGCGACCCAACCCTACCTTATCCAAGACGCAGAAGCCGTTATGGAGTTAAAAAATCGTCACTCTAGCAACTATAATCTCATTTCATACTTAGAAAATTCGAGTGGTCACTTTCCAGTTTATCGCCAAACCGATGTGACTTATTTTGCTTCTGGAGAGGAAAAGTTTACAGCTCTCAAAGAAGAACTTCGCAAAGCTAAAAAATATATTTTCCTAGAGTACTTTATCATCGGTGAGGGCCTGATGTGGGGGGAAATACTAGCCATTCTTGAACAAAAAGCAGCAGAAGGAGTTGAAGTTCGTGTCATGTATGATGGAATGATCGAATTTTCAACACTAAGTTTTGATTATACTAAACGTTTAGAAAAAATCGGTATCAAAGCCAAATCATTTGCCCCGCTATCCCCATTTATTTCAACTTATTATAACTACCGTGATCATCGTAAAATTTTAGTCATCGACGGTAAGGTAGCTTTCACAGGTGGAATCAATCTATCAGATGAATACATCAATCACGTTGAACGCTTTGGCCATTGGAAAGACACAGCAATCATGTTAAAGGGACGTGCCGTAGATACCTTTACTATCTTGTTCTTACAGATGTGGAATATCGATCAAGACGACGTTGAAGTTGAACCCTATCTTGCCTTACACGAATACCGTCATAATAATGGGTTTATCGTGCCTTACGGAGATTCACCTTTAGATGATGATAAAATTGGTGAGAATGTTTACATTGATATTTTAAACCAAGCTAGAGACTACGTTCATATCATGACCCCTTACTTAATTCTTGACGGTGAACTGGCTCATGCTCTAAAGTTTGCTGCCCAACGTGGTGTTGATGTGAAAATCATTATGCCAGGTATTGCAGATAAGAAGATCGCCAATGCTCTTGCTAAAACCTATTACGCTTCTTTGATTAAAGCAGGCGTCAACATTTACGAATACACTCCTGGTTTTATCCACGCTAAAGTATTTGTCAGTGATCGCAATAAAGCCGTTGTAGGAACGATCAATCTAGACTATCGCAGTCTTTACCATCATTTTGAATGTGCCACCTATATGTATCAAGTATCATGTATCCCTCAAATCGAGAATGATTTCCAAGCGACACTGCTTCAAAGTCATCTGGTTAGCTTGGAAGAGGTTCAGAATCGACCATTCATCACAAAAGCTGTCGGTACATTAGCTAAAACAATAGCCCCATTGATGTAGATTCAAAATATCTGACTTTTACGTTGAGTGCTGTCATATCCCTCAAAGGTACCTAGAGGCCTTACAAGCATAATACACTAACTGTCGTACCTTAGTGAAAGGCCTTGAGAGCCATACAGATCTTTAAGCAGTTTAAAAAGTTCTGTATAGCTCTCTTTTTGATATAATAAAAGATAGTTTATCTGTTAAAGGAGAAGCCATGGCTAAACGTCGCTTTGGTAAGAGATTCCCCGTCACGCGACTCTTGCCTAAAAACCACACAAGTATCGGTCGAGCTATATTTAGCCGAGGGGCCGTTATTCTTTTGGCTATTTTATTAGAATTTATCTTCATAGGATTTGGATTTTTATGGTTTAATCGATTGTCTTTAAGAGTTGTTTACCTAGAACATCTTGTCGGGGCTTTGGTAGTTATTTATCTGTTTAACAGTAAGATGGATGCTGTTTCTAAGAATACTTGGCTTATGCTAATGATGCTTTTTCCTATCTTTGGGTCTCTCTTTTTTCTTTACACTAAAGCAGACATTGGCGTTAGGGATTTAAAACGTAAGGTAATCCAATATACAGACGAATCAGCTAAACATCTCAACCAAGACCCTGAACTGTTAACGACCATTAAAGACAATCATCCCCATACCTATCAATTAGTGACTTATCTCAATAAAAGTCCTGGTCATTTTCCAACCTACGAAGGTAGCCGTATAACCTATTATGCTTTAGGAGATGATTTTTTCCCAGCTTTTAAAGAAGCACTGTTAAAAGCCCAATCATATATTTTTTTAGAATATTTCATTATTGAAGAAGGTGTCATGTGGGGAGAAATTCTGACCATTCTAGAACGAAAAGTTAACGAGGGTGTTGAGGTACGAGTCCTCTATGATGGTATGGTTGAATTGAGTACACTTAGCCATGACTATGCAGATCGGATGAAATCCTTGGGGATTGACGCGCGTGCTTTCGCTCCAATACGACCATTTTTGTCCACTTACTATAATTATCGTGACCATCGTAAAATCACTGTTATTGATGGACAAGTGGCCTTTACAGGAGGCGTTAACTTAGCCGATGAGTACATCAATCAAATTGATCGATTTGGTCGATGGAAAGATAATGCCATTAAAATCGAAGGGCAGGCTGTGCAAACCTTTAAAGCACTCTTTTTAACCATGTGGTCGACAACGAGCGATGAAGATGATTTTGGAAACTTTCTATTGGATTCCCCCCTGAGTGTTGAAGCTCCTGGTTATGTTGCTCCCTATGGAAATTCTCCAATGAATTACCATCATATTGCTGAAAATGTCTATATTGATATTTTAAATAATGCGAAAGACTACGTCCACATCATGACGCCATACCTTGTAATTGACAGCGAGATGATGCATGCTCTTACCTTCGCCGCTGAACGGGGAGTAGAAGTGTCCCTTATCATGCCTGGTATCCCCGACAAGCCTTATGCCTTTATTTTGGGTGAGACCTATTTTAAAGAATTGCTTGATGCCGGCGTTTCTATTTACCGTTATTCCCCTGGTTTTGTGCATTCTAAACTCTTTGTTAGCGATGATATTAAAGCCACTGTAGGAACAATTAATCTAGACTATCGGAGCTTGTACCACCATTTTGAGTGTGGTGTCTACATGTATCGTTCTGAAGCTGTTAAGGACGTTGAAAAAGATTTCCAAGAAACTTTAACAAAGTGCCAACGTGTAACTTACCTTAGTCTAAAAGCAAGACCACCTTTACGAAAAATCAGTGGTTATTTACTCAAAACAATAGCACCACTCTTGTAATATGACACCTTTCATGGTATGATATATAGCATGCGATGAGTCGATTGTGGTTTTAACCACTATTGCGCTGGGAGGTCATTAAGGCAGGAAGCCGACCTTGGTAAGTTGTGTGAACCTTCTTACCTCACTATTAAGTGCCCTAGTCCTCTGTCTTTAGACAGGGGATTTTTCATTTTCCAAACATTGCAATTTAGCTGAAAAATAGTATAATGAAAACTAAGAAATTTTTAGAAAATTAGGACGATAGTTTTCTAAAAGAGAAAAAGAGGTTTACTATGGGATATACAGTTGCAGTTGTCGGTGCTACAGGTGCCGTCGGTACACAGATGATCAAGATGTTAGAAGAATCAACGCTGCCAATCGATAAGATTCGTTACCTCTCGTCTAATCGCTCAGCAGGTACGATACTACCATTCAAGGGACAAAATGTAACTGTCGAATTGACTACTGAAGAGTCTTTTGATGGCGTAGATATTGCACTCTTTTCTGCTGGAGGCTCAACATCTGCTAAGTTTGCGCCATACGCTGTTAAAGCAGGGGCTGTGGTAGTTGATAACACGTCGTATTTTAGACAACACCCAGAGGTTCCTTTAGTGGTCCCTGAGGTCAATGCCCATGCCATGAAGAACCACAAGGGTATTATTGCTTGCCCCAATTGCTCAACTATTCAAATGATGGTTGCTCTTGAGCCTATCCGTCAAAAGTGGGGCCTAAATCGCATCATCGTTTCAACTTATCAGGCTGTTTCTGGTGCAGGGCAATCGGCTATCAATGAGACTGAGAATCAACTACGTCAAGTTCTAAACGATGGTGTTAACCCTAAAGATGTAACAGCTACGGTCCTTCCTTCTGGTGGGGATAACAAACATTACCCCATTGCTTTTAATGCACTTCCTCAAATTGATGTTTTCACAGATAATGACTACACCTACGAAGAAATGAAAATGACAATGGAAACCAAGAAAATCATGGAAGATGATAAGATTGCAGTTTCAGCAACTTGTGTCCGTATCCCAGTTCTTTCAGCCCATTCTGAGTCAGTCTATATCGAAACAAAAGAAGTAGCAGCCATTGATCAGGTAAAAGAAGCTATCGCTGACTTTCCTGGTGCTGTTTTAGAAGATGATGTGGCTCACCAAATTTATCCTCAAGCTGTCAATGCTGTTGGCAGTCGTGATACCTTTGTCGGGCGTATTCGTAAAGATTTAGACCAAGAAAATGGTATTCATATGTGGGTTGTTTCCGATAATCTTCTCAAAGGCGCTGCTTGGAATTCTGTCCAAATCGCTGAAACACTTCACAAAGAAGGACTTGTGCGTGCAACTAATGACCTTACATTTGAATTAAAATAAGTGCCAGTTGTCATTTGGGGAACTTAGTTATTTAGCGATAAGACCTTATCCAAATACTCACCCACTTAGCAACTATTTAAATAAGGTCTTGTTAAGCTTCCTATATTAAAGAGAGGGAAAATATGTCGATTGAACAATTGCGAAACGCCAAAATCATCACCGCAATGGTGACACCATTCAAAGAAGATGGCTCGATTAACTATGATGCTCTACCAAAATTAATAGAACATTTACTTGAACATCACACAGAAGGTCTTTTATTAGCCGGAACAACAGCTGAAAGTCCAACCCTAACACATGAAGAAGAATTAGAATTATTCGCAGCTGTTCAAAAAATTGTAAATGGACGTGTCCCCTTGATTGCTGGTATTGGAACCAATGATACCCGTGACTCTGTTGAATTTGCTAAAGAAGTGGCAGAATTTGGTGGTTTCGCTGCAGGTTTAGCGATTGTTCCATACTACAATAAGCCTACCCAAGAGGGACTCTATCAACATTTTACAGCGATTGCAGATGCCAGTAACTTGCCAATCATCATTTACAATATCCCAGGTCGTGTCGTCGTAACGCTTGAACCTGAAACTATGTTACGTCTTGCTCAACATCCTAATATCATCGGTGTTAAAGAGTGTACAAGCCTTGAAAACATTGCCTATCTCGTTGAGCAGTCACCAGAAGATTTCTTAATATATACTGGTGAAGATGGCGAGGCTTTCCATGCCTTGGCTCTAGGAGCAGATGGGGTTATTTCTGTCGCATCTCATACCAACGGCGATGAGATGTATGATATGCTAGAGGCACTTGATCAGGGTAATCTTAAAAAAGCAGCTCAAATGCAACGTCACTTTATTCCAAAAGTCAATGCTTTGTTCTCAGTTTCCAGTCCAGCACCAGTCAAAGCCGTCCTAAATCATCAAGGGTTTGAAGTAGGGCCATTGCGTTTGCCGTTAGTTTCTTGTACAAACCAACAAGCCAACGACATTATTCAAGTTGTTTTAAGTCAAGAATCCTCACAACCTATTAGAGGTGTTTTGAGACCAACCGAGTACTAGGATTAAGAGGATTAGCATTGAGCGTCTTAACTCTGTGGCGATGGTACTCGTTAAGTGGTAGAGAAGGGTCAACACTCAACGGTCGGCCACCGCTCAAGTAGACAAGAACGTCCTAAACGTTTAGGTTATAATCTTCCTCCCCTCTTAGCAATGCCATAAAAGGTCACCTGGATGTTTGCTTCTACTATTCGAAAGAAGAACGCGTGGAAAAATACCCTTCATCATAAATAAAGGGCTTACCATGTTAATAATGTTTAAAAATAGCTAACTATTTATAGCATGATGAAACAAAAATAGTACAATTATGATGTAACTATTATTCTAGCATATACACTAGATTTTCGTAAATACTTCAAGAAGAGTATTGCTTAGTAGCGATACTTTTCTTGAGGCATTTTTTGTTCAGATATTGTTTCAGTTCATTATGCTAGGGACATCACAAAATCTACCTCTGTTAAACTAGAAATTTTAGACTGGGCACATCTTTTTTAAATGGCAGAGGGGTAGGGATTAATATTTTAATTTGATTATCTCGCTTTTCTGGGAGTTTTATTTTTCAAACCAAACTAAAAAGGTTGAAGAAACTTATCCAATATGGATGTTTCTTCAACCTAATTATTAAGGCTTAATTTTTTGAAGCTTCTTGGAATTCTGGGTTTTTCCATGCTTCATCAATGATAGCTTTTAGCTCATCGGCAGAAGCTTTCATTTTTTGTTGTTCAGCGTCATTCAACGGAATGTTGATTGGACGTACAATACCGTGCGCACCAATAACGGCTGGTTGACCGATGAAGACATCTTCAACACCTGGATATTGACCTTCTTGGAACACTGAAAGTGGTAGTACTGCATTTTCATCATCAAGAATAGCTTTCGTAATACGAGCAAGTGCTACAGCGATACCGTAAAATGTTGCACCTTTTTTGTTGATAATTGAGTAAGCAGCGTCACGAACACCTTCAAAAAGTTCGACCAATTCAGCTTCATCAACGTTGCGAACATCTTTAAGGAAGTTTTCAAGGTTAACACCAGCAACGTTAGCGTGTGACCAAACTGCAAATTCAGAGTCACCGTGTTCGCCCATGATATAAGCATGAACTGAACGAGCATCAAGGTCAAGTTTTTCAGCAAGTGCTTGACGGAAACGAGCTGAGTCAAGTGAAGTACCTGATCCGATAACACGTTCTTTAGGGAAACCAGAGAATTTCCATGTTGAGTAGGTTAAGACATCAACTGGGTTAGCAGCTACAAGGAAGATACCGTTAAATCCTGACTCAACAACTTGAGTAACGATTGATTTGTTGATTGCAAGGTTTTTACCAACAAGGTCAAGACGAGTTTCACCTGGTTTTTGTGGTGCACCTGCAGTGATAACTACGAGATCAGCATCAGCACAGTCTGAGTATTGAGCGGCGTAGATTTTTTTAGGTGATGTGAAGGCAAGAGCGTGGCTGAGGTCTTCCGCATCTCCAACAGCTTTATCGAATAATTGTGGGATCTCAATGATACCAAGCTCTTGTGCAATACCTTGGTTAACAAGTGAGAAGGCGTATGATGAACCTACGGCACCATCGCCGACAAGGATAACTTTTTTATGTTGTTTAGTTGCAGTCATTATCTAAACATCTCCTTAATTTTTTTGGGGCGTTTCCCCATACAATTGTATTTTATCATTTTAGATGATTGATGTCACGTATTTCTTAAGAAATATAAGAAAATAGATGAAAATTTTCTTGATGATTTCTTTTATATTTCTGAAAATATGATGAAAACTATAATTAACAAACTTTCTAATAACAAGTAAAGTGTCTATTATTCACGAAAATTATGGTATAATAGTAGAGATAAAGACTTATAGAAAGAGATGAAAATGGAAGATAAAAATCTTATTAGTGTCAATCTGACTAGCGAGATGAAAACTAGCTTCATTGACTATGCCATGAGTGTTATCGTGGCACGTGCCCTTCCAGATGTTAGAGATGGTTTAAAACCTGTTCATCGTCGTATCCTTTATGGAATGAATGAACTAGGTGTTACACCAGATAAACCGCATAAAAAATCAGCTCGTATCACTGGTGATGTCATGGGTAAATACCATCCTCACGGTGATAGTTCTATTTATGATGCTATGGTGCGCATGGCACAGTGGTGGTCATACCGCTATATGCTTGTTGATGGACACGGGAACTTCGGTTCCATGGATGGTGACGGTGCAGCTGCTCAGCGTTACACCGAAGCACGTATGAGCAAAATTGCTCTTGAGATGCTTAGGGACATCAATAAAAATACCGTTGATTTTCAAGATAACTATGATGGTAGTGAGCGCGAACCTTTAGTATTACCAGCTCGTTTCCCAAATCTCTTAGTTAATGGAGCTACGGGGATCGCCGTTGGTATGGCAACTAATATTCCTCCTCATAATTTAGGGGAAACGATTGATGCTGTTAAATTGGTTATGGATAATCCTGATGTCACAACACGTGATCTTATGGAAGTTCTTCCTGGCCCTGACTTCCCAACGGGTGCTATGGTTATGGGAAAATCAGGTATTTATCGTGCTTACGATACTGGTAAAGGATCCATTGTTCTTCGGTCCAAAACAGAGATTGAAGTAACTAAGACTGGGCGTGAACGCATTGTGGTTACTGAGTTTCCATACATGGTCAATAAAACCAAGGTCCATGAACATATTGTTAAACTAGCTCAAGAAAAGCGTATCGAAGGTATTACAGCCGTCCGTGACGAATCAAGCCGTGAAGGGGTTCGTTTTATCATCGAAGTGAAACGTGATGCTTCAGCCAATGTTATCTTGAATAACCTCTTTAAAATGACTAGCTTACAAACTAATTTTAGTTTTAACATGTTGGCTATTGAAAAAGGGGTTCCTAAGATTTTGACACTCCGCCAAATCTTAGATAACTACATTGCTCACCAAAAAGAAGTAATTGTTAGACGTACTGAATTTGATAAGGCCAGAGCTGAAAGTCGTGCTCATATCTTAGAGGGGTTGTTGGTTGCGCTTGATCACTTGGATGAAGTTATTGCTATTATCCGTAATAGTCAAACCGACAGTGAAGCTCAAGCTGAATTGATGTCTCGTTTCGAATTAAGCGAACGTCAAAGCCAGGCTATTTTAGACATGCGTCTTCGTCGCCTGACAGGATTGGAACGAGATAAAATCCAATCAGAATATGATGAACTCTTGAAGCTTATTGCTGATTTGGCTGATATTTTAGCCAAACCAGATCGCGTTATTACCATTATCAAGGAAGAGTTAGATGAGGTTAAACGTAAATTTAACGATGACCGTCGTACAGAATTGATGGTCGGAGAAGTTCTGTCTCTTGAAGATGAGGACCTGATTGAAGAGGAAGATGTGCTTATCACACTTTCTAATAAAGGCTATATTAAACGCCTTGCTCAGGATGAATTCCGTGCTCAAAAACGTGGTGGTCGTGGCATTCAAGGAACTGGGGTTAACGATGACGACTTCGTTAGTCAGTTAGTATCAACTAACACCCACGATACGATCTTATTCTTTACTAACTTGGGTCGTGTCTATAAGCTAAAAGGGTATGAAATTCCAGAATATGGTCGAACAGCTAAGGGCTTACCCGTTGTCAATCTCTTGAAGCTAGACGATGGAGAGTTTATTCAAACCATGATCAATGCTCGTAAGGATGATATTAAGGATCATTATTTCTTCTTTACAACCTATGCTGGTATCGTCAAACGTGTTCCCGCCTCCGAATTTGATAACATTCGTCAAAATGGTCTCAAGGCTATAACACTTAAAGACAATGACCAGTTAATCAATGTTCTGGTAACCACTGGTCATGACGATATTATCATTGGGACAACAACTGGCTATTCTGTTCGCTTCAATGAATCAGTTGTTCGTAGCATGGGACGTATTGCAGCCGGTGTTCGTGGGGTAAAACTTCGCAATGAGGACCATGTTGTAGGAGCTTCAACTATTACCAATGATCAAGAAGTGCTGATTGTTACTGAAAAAGGGTACGGAAAACGGACATCTGCTGAAGAGTATCCAACCAAAGGGCGTGGTGGTAAAGGTATTAAAACAGCCAATATCACTGATAAAAACGGGGCTTTAGCTGGTCTTGTTACCGTCTCTGGTGACGAGGATGTCATGTTGATTACCAATAGAGGGGTTGTCATCCGGACTAATGTTTCAAATATTTCTCAAACTGGTCGTTCAACCATGGGAGTTCGACTCATGCGGCTTGATGAAACATCAAAATTGGTAACCTTTGCGCTGGTTGATGCCGAAGGTGTTGAAGAAACAGCTGAAACTATAGAGACCGAGGATTAAAATGACTCAAAAAAAGAAAAATAAATTGGGCGGTTTCCTAAGAAATCTAATCATTGTTTTGCTTGTGGTTGTGGGAGTTGCTTTGATTTTTAATAAATCAATTCGCAATACGGTTATTGCATGGAATACTAACAAGTATCAAGTTGAACATGTGAGTCGAAAAACGATTAAAAAGAATCAAAAGGCAGAAACTAGCTATGATTTTGATGGTGTCGACTCCATCAGTACCGAGTCAGTCTTATCTGCCCAAATGAATGCTCAACAGCTACCAGTTATTGGAGGCATTGCCATTCCTGAGGTGGGCATCAACCTACCCATCTTCAAAGGTCTGGGTAATACCGAATTGACTTATGGTGCTGGAACGATGAAGGAAAACCAAGTCATGGGGGGCAAGAATAACTATGCGCTTGCTAGTCACCACGTCTTTGGGATGACTGGTTCATCTAATATGCTTTTTTCACCACTTGATCGTGCTAAAAATGGCATGAAGATTTACTTAACAGATAAGGAAAAGGTCTACACCTACAAGATTACTAATGTACATGTTGTAGCGCCTACAGAAGTGGCTGTGATTGATGACCATGCTGGTCAAAGTGAGCTAACCCTTGTAACTTGTACAGATGCTGAAGCAACAGAACGCACGATCGTTAATGCTGTTCTTGAAGGAGAAACAAGCTACGGGAATGCTTCTGATGACATTCATAAGGCCTTTAACACTTCTTATAATCAGATTGTACTCTAAGGTGATTCAGAAAAGAACTTTGTTACGACAAGGTTCTTTTTGTTATACAATTGATGCTAATGCTATTTTTTTGAAATCTTATTTTAAGATTGACATGCTATAATGGTGTTAGGAATAGCTTCTTAACTATTTACTAGCCAAGAAGTCCATGGAGGAAAATATGTCTATTAAAAAACACTTAACAAGAGCTGGGATTATCCTTGCTTCACTCTCTTTTTCAGGTAGTGTTCTGGCTGACAGTCCGGTTCAGAATGTCATCGACGAAAGTTATGTGCAACCTGATTATGTCCTAGGTTACTCTTTATCTGACTCTCAAAAACAAGAAACACTTCGTTTGTTGAACTATCAAGAAGGAAAAGATACCGACTTAAAAACCTTGAACACTAGCAGCTACGCTAAAATCATGGATGTTGCTGATGATCCTAGTTTGCAACTTTATTCGTCTGTTAAGATTAAGAAATTAGGAGCTTCTAAAACCTTAAATGTTAATATTGTAACACCAGATAATATTACTAAGGTTACTGAAGATATGTATCGCAATGCTGCTGTTACCTTAGGCATCCAACATGCGGATATTGAAATAGCAGCCCCAATACCGGTAACGGGCGAGTCAGCTTTGGCAGGTATCTATTATTCCTTGGAAGAAAATGGTGCACAGGTGTCTGATGAAAGTAAGGATTTGGCACAAGAAGAATTAAACGCCTTGTCAGATATTAATCAGGAAAATCAAGGAAAAGAAGGCTTCGATGCTGATAAACTTAATGTTGCTCTTACTGATATCAAGACAGCTATTGCGCAATCAGGAAAAAATCTAACCAAGGAAGATGTTCAAAAGATCGTTGAAGATACTTTGGATAATTATAATCTTAAATCCAGCATGACTGAGAATCAGATTAATTTAATTGTTAATTTTGCAGTTAACTTATCTAATAGTGGTGTCATCAGCAACGGTGATTTTGTCAAAACCTTATCGGATTTGAAAGACAGTATTATTTCCAAGGCGAAAGGTAATTTTAAAGGTATCGATGTTAATTTTGATGCCAATAAAGCGATTGAACAAGGAAAAGGAATTTGGCAACAAATCGTTGATTTCTTTAAACAGTTAATTGGATAAACCAAAAAATCAGGACATTATTAACTAATTTCCTGATTTTTCTATTTTTTCTGAAAATTTCCTTGATTTCTGTTTCTCAATGTCATATAATAGCAACTATCACTTATCAGAATTATCTGATAATTATTGAAAGGAGCTTGCCTATGGCAGAAAAGGTTAATTGGAAAAATCGTTTTAAAGCAATGGGACCTGGTATTTTGTTGGCTGCAGCTGCGGTTGGCGGTTCACATATCGTGTCATCAACCCAAGCAGGTGCTATTTACGGCTGGCAACTGGCGGTTGTTATTTTACTGGTCAATTTATTCAAATACCCATTCTTTCGTTTTGGCTCACAATACACCTTGCAAAATAATGAAAGTTTGATTGAGGGTTACTCTAAAAAAGGAAAGGGGTATTTAATAGCATTCTTCATGATGAATATCTTCTCAGCAGTCGTTAATACCGCAGCTGTTGGTATTCTTTCAGCTGCTATTTTGTATAATATTATTCCTAATGGATTTGGTTTATCAATTGCCCAATTAACAACTATTTTGATTGTTGTAACAGTTGGCATGCTCTTGATCGGTGGTTATCGTTTCCTTGATAAGTTTTCTAAATACATGATGACTGCCTTAACACTAGCCACTGTTTTTGCTGTTATCGTTGCTGTTTTTAAAAATAGAGAATTCGCACCGGATTTCGTGGCACCGTCTCCATGGCAAATGTCTGCTCTTCCGTTCATCGTTTCTTTGATGGGCTGGATGCCAGCACCAATTGAAATTTCAGCTATTAATTCGATGTGGATGGTTGAAAAGCGTAAAACGCAAAAGGTATCTTATGATGATGGGCTCTTTGATTTCAATGCTGGTTATATCGGAACAGCTATCTTGGCCTTTGTCTTCCTCGCTTTAGGGGCTTTAATTCAATATGGATCAGGTCAAGCAGTAGAAGGAGCAAGTGCAGCATACATCGCTCAGTTTGTAAATATGTACGCCAGTGCCTTTGGTAACTGGTCACGTCTCTTGATCGCTTTGATTGCCTTTCTTTGTATCTTTGGGACTACGATCACTGTTATTGATGGTTACTCACGCGCTAACAATGAGACACTTCGTCTCTTGCTTAATCAATCCGAAGCAAGTGCTAAAAGTTTGAACTTTTGGATAATCACAACTGCACTAGTTGGAATTGTGATTGTTTACTTCTTTGCAGGTGATGTGGCAACACTGATGCGCTTTGCTATGATTGCCTCGTTCTTAACGACGCCAATTTTTGGCTACCTTAACTACACGCTTGTTCACAATAAAGAAAATCGTCTATCACACCGGCTCAATACTCTTTCTATTCTTGGTCTGACTTACCTTACAGGATTTGCATTATTCTTCCTAGCTAATACCCTTGGATGGATTGGGTAAAATCGTTTTATTACAGAAAGGAGTCTCTCTATGACTGATACTAAAGAACCCTTAGTTGCTGATTTAGCAAACCAATTGTTTAACGCCTTAACCTTTAAGGAACCTCTAGAAATGGCTGATTTAGACGACGTGATCAATGATTATGAAACAGCTTATCAGGTTCAAGATGCTTTTGTAGACCTTCGTCAAGAAAAGGTCCAAGGCTATAAAATCAGCTTAACTAGCGAAGAAACACAGCGAATGTTTGACTCCAACGAGCCATTTTATGGACAAGAAACTGTGACGCAATTCATTCAAGGTCCCGCAAGTTTATCGCTATCAGATTTGTTAGAACCTTTGATTGAGATTGAATTGGTTTTTCGCGCCAAAGAGGATTTATCTGTTGATGACTCGCTAGAAGACCTTCTTGAAAAATTAACCATTGCTCCAGGTATTGAAGTGCCAGACGCACGCTTTAAAAACTGGTTTCCTAAACTCAATAAATATCTAGTTGTCTCTGATTGCGCCGTAGGCGGCCGAATTATTTATGGACAAGAACAGGATGTCAAAGGCAACTTTACTGTTGAAGAGTTAGCCAATATCTCAGGTGTTTTAAGCAAAGACGGGCAAGTAATGGATCAAGCTACCTCGGCAGAAGTATTAGGAAATCCCTTAAATTCGGTTACTTGGTTGATCAAAAAATTAGCTAGTCATGGGAAAACTTTCAAGAAAGGGCAACAAGTATCAAGTGGCACCTTTATTATCCCACCACATTTAGAAAAAGGGACTTATCGTGTTGATTATGGGAGTGGTGTTGGCGCTTTGGAGTTAAGAGTTGACTAGTAGCTCAAAGAAAGATCAGAAAAGTTCTGGTCTTTTACTTTTTATAAATGCTTTTAATTGACTTTAGTTCCCATGAGAACTATAATAGTTTTCAAATAGTTTTTATGAGAACTATTTGAAATTCAGTTAGTAAAGGGAGTCCACGATGTTTCTAGCTTTAAATGAAATCAAACACGCTAAATTGAGGTATGGCCTTATATTAGGCCTACTATTTCTAATCGCCTATCTCATGTTTTTTCTGACAGGATTAGCCTTTGGATTGATGCAGGATAATCGTTCTGCTGTCGATAAATGGCAGGCTAACACCATATTTTTAAATAAGGAGTCCAATGATCTGTTGTCCGCGTCTAGTATCCCAGCTGACACAGCTAATAAGGTCAAAGCAGACGATCTAGCAGCCCTAAGTCAGATGGCTAGTTCAGCATGGACTAAGGAAAATCCCAAGGATGATGACAAGGAAAAAGTTTCTCTCTTCGGAATTGAAAGATCTAGCTTTTTGGCACCAAATATTACTAAAGGACGTCTCTTCAAAAATGATAAGGAAGTAGTCGTTGATCAATCTCTAGCCCAAGAGGAGGATTTTAAGATTGGGCAAATCTTACATTTGGCAAGTACTGACCATACTTTAAAAATTGTAGGTTACACTGACAATGCCATGTTCAGTGTGGCACCGGTACTTTATACAAATCAAAAAGCTTTTAATCAGGTGAAGTTTGGTAAAGATAGTTCTGACGCTCCGATCAATGCGCTCGTCGTCAAAGGAGATGTTGCCCAATATCCCAAAGACTTAAAAAAATTAACCATAGCCAACTTTATCAAAAAATTACCTGGTTATCATGCTCAAAATCTAACCTTCGGTTTTATGATTGGTTTCTTGATTATCATTGCTTCGGTGGTTATCGGAATCTTTATGTATGTTTTAACCATTCAAAAAGCACCTGTTTTCGGTGTCATGAAGGTTCAAGGGATTTCTAACGGCTATATTGGTAGAGCGGTGCTGTCCCAAACTGTCTTGTTGAGTATTATCGGGACAGCATTGGGTCTTCTTGGAACATGGCTCAGTTCTCTTATTTTACCAGCAGCAGTTCCTTTTCAGAGTAATTGGATGTTATATGGTGCAATCGGTCTAGCTTTGGTCTTATTTGCGCTATTAGGAACCTTATTCTCTGTCAGATCTGTATCGAAAATTGATCCCCTTGTTGCCATTAGTTAGAAAGGAAAAGTATGTCAGTATTAACCTTAAAAGGAGTCACTAAGTCTTTCAAAGATGGATCTAAAACCATAACCGCATTAAAGGAAACAAACATTCAAGTAGATGCTGGGGAATTTGTTGCTATTATTGGGCCATCTGGATCCGGAAAATCAACGTTTTTAACCATATCAGGCGGTCTGCAAACACCAAGTAGTGGTGATGTCTTGATTAATAACCATTCTTATTCAGGATTATCTGAGAAAAAACGTTCTAAAAGACGCTTTCAAGATATTGGCTTTATTTTACAAGCCTCTAATTTAGTTCCCTTTTTAACCGTTAAACAGCACTTGCAATTGGTTGATAAGATTAATAGGTCAACTCGTCGTGGAGTAGCAGAGGATCTCTTAAAAGACTTAGGGATTTCTCAGTTAGCTGATAAATTGCCTGAAGAACTCTCAGGTGGAGAACGCCAACGTGTGGCTATTGCACGCGCCCTATACAACGACCCAGCCTTGATTTTAGCCGATGAGCCGACCGCGAGTCTAGACACAGAGCGAGCATATGACGTGGTCAAGTTATTAGCTAAAGAAAGTAAAGAAAAAAATAAGGCTATTATTATGGTAACCCATGATAAGCGTATGATTACGGAATGTGATAAGGTTTATGAAATGCAAGATGGCGTTTTACGAGATGTTAGTGATGCGCATTAAAAAGTGGTCTAGCGCCACTTTTTTTATAACGATTTTAAATAGTAAGTTTGAGTAAAAGCAATTGACTTTAACAATGTATCTTATTATCGATAAACCCATACGAAGCAGGCTTATCAATAATAACAAGGATTTCAATCAGTATAATCAAGTCAACCTCCCCTGATAAAATAGTACGTACAAAGGAGCACAAGGTTTGTTTGGCAACAGCCATCAGCTGATTTATGCTGTGTTAATCACATTAGAAAGCATATAGAAAAGGCTTTCAAAAAAAGTTAGACAATTCACATGCCCTGTGATATAATTTAGCCATAGAAAACTTTTGGAGGATTTTTTATGAAAAAGAAACTGATTTATGGAACATTACTGTTTGGTTCATTGTTAACACTGGCTGCTTGTGGAAGTGATACCGCAAAAGAAGCTTCAAAAACAGCTGATACTGCTAAATCTGAAGTAAGTAAAAAAGCTGAAGATACTAAAAAAGCAGTCAACGAAGCTACATCAGCTGATCTCAAAGATGGTACCTACACAGCTGAATCAGACTATGATTCACGCGGTTGGAAAGTTGTTCACACAATCACAGTAAAAGATGGAAAAATTACAGAATCAGACTTTGGTTATGAAAATAAAGATGGCATGAAAAAGGCTGATGATGAAGAATACAACAAAAACATGAAAGCCAAATCTGGCGTTTCTTCTAAAGAAGCTACAGAGCAGTTGAACAAAGAACTTGTTGAAAAACAAAATGTTGATGAGGTAGAAGTTGTTTCAGGTGCAACTCACACTTCAAGTAACTTCGAACTATCAACTAAAGAATTGCTTAAAGCAGCAGAAGAAGGGAATACTGAAACGGTAACAATCGAATTGCCGGCAGAGTAATTGACACAGAAGCCATATCAGTTAGAGTGAGACAAGTCTTCATTTCGATAAGAAAGACCTTGTTTCACTCTTTTTCTTGTGATATCTTACTATGTAGAAAGGAAAATAGACATTATGAAACGTCATATCTGGTCATTTCTTACTCTCTTTATCTCAGTATTGACCTTGTCAGGATGTCAGAAAGCTGTAAATGATAACCATAGTTTACCGATTGTTAAGAATCCTGAAACTCGAACAGAGGCACTGTTACACACGGTGGTTCAATTGAGTATCTATCATGAAGACCAAGAAAAAGCGATGGATGAAGCCATTGATTATATCAAAGAGATGGAAAAACTATTGTCAACCAATCTAGAAGGTTCCGATATTAACAATATTAATCAAGCAGCCGGAAAAAAAGCAGTCAAGGTAGATCCCAGAACTTTTGAAATCATCGAAGCAGCGCAGGATATGTCCAAGAAGAGCAAAGGAAAATTTGATGTCTCAATCGGCGCTGTCACTAATCTTTGGCGTATTGGGGATGATGCCGCTAGAGTTCCAAGTGATGACGAAATCAAAAAGGCACTACCGTATATTAACTATAAGGATATTCAGCTAGATAACAAGAAGAAAACAGTCTATATTGAAAAAGGAATGACTCTAGAATTGGGAGCTATTTCAAAAGGCTATATTGCAGATGGTGTCAAAAAACTATTTGAAAAACGTCACATCACAACAGCTATTATCAATCTAGGCGGCAACGTTTTAACCATGGGAGAATCGCCTAAGAATTCCAAGGGGTGGAATATTGGAGTCCAAAATCCTGATGAAGTTCGCGGAGAGACTGTCGGATCTGCTTACGTTAAAGACAGTTCCGTTGTGACATCAGGCGTTTATGAGCGTTATATTGAAAAAGACGGTCATAAATACCACCATATCATGGATCCTAAAACAGGTTACCCAGTTGATAATGATATTTCCGGAGTAACGGTGTTTACAAAAACATCGCTTCAAGGTGATGAATTATCTACCTCCTTATTTCTTCTTGGTATCAAAGACGGTCTTAACCTAATCGATAGTATGGATGGTGTTGAAGCAGTCTTCATCGACAAAGAAAATGGCATCCATAGTAGTAACGGACTAAAAGATAAATTGACATTAAGAAATGAGGATTACCATCTTGTCACCGAAAAATAAGCCACTAACCTTATCTATCTTTTTTGAATTTGTCGAATTACGGACTAAAGTAGCCAGTGTTTTTCCAATGATGATTGGTACCCTGTGGTCTATCTACCATTATCAGCAGTTTAATCTGATTAATACCCTGTTATTTGTCCTAGCAGTTCTTAGCTTCGACATGTGTACCACGGCGATCAATAACACCATGGACTATAAAAAAGCTATCGATACGGCCTATCAACATGAAGATAATGTTATCGGTAAGCACCACTTAGATGATAAGCAGATGGTTCGTATCATTTTTTGGCTACTGCTGTTCGCTTCACTCTTCTCTCTAGTACTTGTCTATCGAACGGATATTCTCTTACTTCCCATCGGTGGTCTTTGCTTTCTAATCGGAATTTTTTACACTTTCGGCCCCCTTCCCTTATCCCGCTTACCCTTGGGAGAGCCTTTTTCCGGCATCACTATGGGATTTGGTATTTTCTTCTTAGCTGTTTTTATGCAAAATCCTGACAGGTTGCTCAGTAGCCATTGGATAGGTGCTGTGATGCGTATTGATTGGTATTGGCTTGAGACTATTATGATATTCTGGCTGAGTTTACCATTTGTCTGTCTTATTGCTAATATCATGCTGGCAAATAACCTCTGTGATCTGGAACAGGATCTAAAAAATGAACGTCGCACAGTCGTTTACTATATTGGTAAAGAAAACGGCATAAGACTTTATACCTTATTAAGCTTTATACCATGGGCTGTCTGGTGTTCAGGCATCGTTCTAGGACAAATTCCGCTGCTTGGTGCAGCAGGAGTAGTCATTATGCCGCTATACATTAAACACCTTAAAGCTTTTCAAAGAGAGCAAATCAAGCGTCAGACGTTTGTCCTGTCCATTAAAAACTTTGTTCTCTTTTCAATGATGTATCTTCTAACGATACTCATAGCTCTCATTTTCCATATTTAAAGACAAAAAAACACTGACTTCAAAAAAATCAGTGTTTTTTAATGCTATAAAGGAAGAATGAGATCGTCTTCTGTTTCCTCATGATCCGACGAGTCTCGGGTCGATTGAATTTCAATGATCAAATTATGAGGGAGACAGACAGATAATTGACCTTCTCGATCAATCCAACCTGTTTTAACAGCAATCTGGTCAGGACTATTATCTTTTCTGACACGAATACGCTCGCCATCAATTTCCACAATATTATATTGCCCTTTATTGGGATGGTAGGTCTTTTCAAAATGTGGCCCATTTTCTTTAAGAGCATAATGATCAACAACTTTACCATGAATTTTTATCACAGCAACTAAAGCAGATGTTGGCGGTGCTGTCCTTTTTTGATAGATTGTCCAGATAGTTGGTATAAAAGAAATGATAATAGCGAGTGTTATCAGCAAGTAATCAAAAGGCTTAAAGTAAGCTAGAATCTGTCTTGCTTTTGTTTTTTTCGTTTCCACAATCATTATTCTAAAAGAAAATAATCGCTTTGTAAACTGTTTAAAGGATAAAATAGTATCAGATTATTGCTCTTGCCTAAAATTGTTTGGCAACAAGAGTTGGGTAAGAAATGATATACTAATGGTAGCGTTATAGAAATGTACAGGAGGTTAATCATGTCCTATAAAAATGTTATTAAATCACTGGATAACATCCAACATTGGCAAGAAGAGACTTATCAGTTCCTGCATCGAAACCCTGAATTATCAATGCAGGAAACCAAAACAGTAGCCTTTCTTAAAGATGAACTAATCAAACTTGATTATGATGTTCAAGAAATTGGTGGAGGACTTGTTGGCGTATTAGCAAATGGACAAGGTCCAACCATTCTTTTTAGGGCTGATATGGACGCTTTGCCAGTCCAAGAAGAGACCAATTTAGACTATGCCTCAGAGATTGACGGCGTGATGCATGCTTGTGGTCATGATATGCACATGACTGCTAGTCTAGGTGCTGCCTGGGCGCTTGCCAACAATAAGGAGGCTTGGTCAGGAACATACGTAGCCCTTTTTCAACCAGGCGAAGAGATAGCAGCAGGAGCGAAAGCGATGTTAAAAGATGGTCTTCTTGAAAAAATACCAAAGCCCGATATTGCCTTGGCTCAGCACGTCTTAACAACCCCTGAATCTGGCAAACTTGGAACCAAAGAAGGCCCATTTTTATCAACGGCAGCCTCTCTAAAAATAACCATCAAAGGCCGTGGGGCGCATGGCTCCATGCCAAATCTTAGTATTGATCCTATTGTTATCGGTTCAGCCATTGTCTCAAAACTCCAAACCATTGTGGCGCGTGAGGTGGATCCTTTCCAGTTCGCTGTTGTCACCGTAGGCTCTTTCCAATCGGGAAATCAAGCCAATATTATCCCTGAAACAGCAACTTTACGGTTGAATATTCGAGCCTATGATGAGACCGTCAAAGAACAGCTGATTTCAGCTATCAAACGCATCGTTATCGCAGAATGTAAAGCAGGGAATTGTGACGAAGAGCCAGATATTGACATTTACGATAGTTTCCCTTTAACAGACAATGATGCAGAGATTACCCAACATGTTACTAAGGCCTTTAAAGATCACTTCAGTGGCGACAAAGTGGTTGATTACAAACCCATGACAGCATCTGAAGATTTCTCCGCTATCCCTAGAGCTTTCGGCGTTCCCTATTTATACTGGGGATTTGGTGGTTTCACTGCTGATCAAGATACCTACGCCAATCATAATCCAAAATTTGCGCCAGCCATTCAACCAACCTTGAAAACAGGAACAGAGGCTGCCTTAGTAGCCGTCTTAAGTTATCTTGGAAATAAATAATTAATATGGAAGAGAATCAATACAAACTGCTAGTTAAGGTGGCAACCTTAGCTGGTATCATTATGTTAGAATCTAATGCGGAGTCCTATCGTGTGGAAACAACGGTAGAACGTATCCTTTCTGTTAGTCAGCTACCAACTGTTGATGTTTTTGCTAATACCACGGGACTTTTTATCACACTGGATGGTCCTGATTTTCCTGAGCCTATTACCTACATCAAGCGAATTTCGCAGCGCTCAACCCATCTGACCAAAATCCATGACGTCAACCAGATTTCAAGGGATGTCACTAACGGCCGATTACCCCTTGAGGAAGCCTATCAGAAACTTAAGAAGGTTAATCGTAAAACTTATTCTTCCAAAAGTACCTATTTTGCTACTGTGTTGTTGGTTGTGGCCTTCGCACTACTATTAGGAGGAAGTCTGAATACCTTTTTGCTATCTGCCATTGCTTCTTTACTACTAATAGCAACTTACCCTGTCCGCGACTGGCTAAATCTCAATGACTTTATCTACGGTGTCTTTGCAACCATGGTAGTAGCCATCTTGATGTCTTTGATAACCCAGTTTGTTGGAGCATCTGAGCGTACCTTAGATATTACTATCATCTCTGCTCTGATGCCGCTTTTCCCGGGGACAGCCTTTACCAACGGTTTTCGAGATTCCTTTAAAGGCGATTATGGGGCAGGAGTCGCTAAAATTGTAGAAGCCTTGACCATAGCAATCAGCCTAGGTGTGGGGGTTGCTGTTGGTCTCTTTATTGCGAAAGGAATCTTGTCATGATCTTGAATTTTCTGTTTCAAATTCTAGGAGCCTATGTTGCTACCGTAACAGCAGGGGTCTTGTTAGAAGCGCCTAAACATTTGATTTATCATACAGGATTTATTGGAGCATCTGGCTATGCCGTTTATCTTTCCCTGTTAGATAAAACAGACAAGGCAGTAGCAACTCTTCTAGGCGGTATGGTTATTGCTTTGTTATCGCAGATTTCAGCAAGAAGATTAGCTTCCCCAGTAACCGTTTTTTATATTCCCAGCTTCTTTCCCTTAGTACCCGGTGTTGGTGTCTATCGAATTGCTTATTATTACATTCAAGATAATCCGCAATTAGCTGGTGAGAACTTAATGGAATCTATTCTTGTTTCTGGCGCTATTGCGTTATCGATTTTTATTGTGGATTCTTTTTTAGAAATCTACAACCATCTCAAGTACCCTAAACAATAACTGTAACTCACGGAGGAACTCTATTTTTATGAAACTTATGAAATCAATTCCAGGCGGAACCCTTTTGATTCCCATGCTGATTTCAGCCATTATCCATACCTTCTCACCAACCTTTTTCAATATTGGTGGTTTAACCCAAGCCATGTTTTCGGGTGATGCTATCAATTTTATTCTAGGAGCTGCTGTCTTTATATCAGGGTGTACTCTGAAATTAAAAACCTTAACCCAAGTCTTTAAGCGCTATGGTGTCCTATTAGCTGCTCGTTTCATCATCAGCACTGTGGCCGGTCTTGTTTTCATTAAACTCTTTGGACTTGGTGGTGTCTGGGGTCTTAGTGCCATCGCTTTTATCTGTACGCTAACCTCAATGAACCCAACCCTCTTTCTAGCCTTAATGAAGGATTATGGCGACGAAAGTGATCAAGCTGCCTTTGGTTTGGTCGCTGTCATGGCCTTACCCATTATCCCAATGTTCATTTATGGATTGACTAGCCCAACACCACTTGATTTTATGCCAATCCTTTCAACCTTGATTCCACTTGTACTTGGTATCATCATCGGTAACCTTGATCATGAGTTGAGTCAACACATGGCGCCTGCTATGGGCTTCATCATCATCATGTTAGGTTGGGGAGTAGGAGCAAACATCAACCTATTTGAAGCCATGAAAGCAGGATTGCCAGGAATTCTTATGGCCATCTTATATTATCTTATCGGCGCTTTGCCACTCATTTTAATTGAAAAATATATTCTAAAAAGAAGTGGTGCATCAGCAGCCGCCCTCTCAACCGTTGCTGGCTTATCAGCATCTGTCCCATTACTGATGATAGCAAGCAATCCAGAATTGAAAGCTTATGCTTCACAATCAGCCGCCATAACCTCTTTGGTCGTGGTCTGCACAGCCATCATTGCACCAATTTTGTGTCAAAAACTTGCTGGTAACCCAAAACAAAAATAGAAGAATAACCATCACCATAACTCCTCAGAAACTTCTGGGGAGTTTACTTGTTTTTAACGCTCAACAAACTACAAATTATACTTAACAAAAAATATAAAATAAGTGCTACTATATTGTATATTTTTTTGCTAAAATAGTAGTTAAATAAACTTTACAAACTGATTTATAAAGCCATAGGTGAAAAAAGTTTAATCAGTGATATTCATATTTAGAAGTAGGAAATCTTTTAATGAAAAAATTAAGCATTGTTATTCCTTGTTACAACGAAGAAGAAACAATAAAAACCTTTCTAGAAGTCATGGCTACTATAGAAAAGTCAATGTCAAATCAGATTTTGTTTGAATATCTATTTGTTAATGATGGTAGCAATGACTGTACTCTAGATGTACTAAAGGAAATAGCAAACAAGAAGGAGAATGTCTACTACATCTCTTTTTCAAGAAACTTTGGAAAGGAAAGTGCTTTACTGGCAGGGTTAGAGAAGGCTACAGGTGATTATGTAACAGTTATGGATGTTGATTTACAAGACCCACCAGAATTGCTTCCAGAAATGTTTACTAAAATTGAAGAGGGTTATGACATTGTAGGCACGTATCGTAAGGATAGAGAGGGCGAACCACCTATACGCTCGTTTTTTAGCAAAATGTTTTACAAGATTATCAATAGTGTATCAGACACCAAAATGGTAGAGGGGGCACGAGATTATCGTTTAATGACGAGACAAGTGGTTGATAGTGTTTTGGAACTCAAAGAAGTCAACCGTTTTTCAAAAGGGCTATTTTCTTGGGTTGGTTATGATACAACCTATATTAGTTTTGAAAATAGAGAACGTGTAGCGGGAGAGACATCATGGAATTTTTGGTCATTACTAAAATATTCTCTTGAAGGATTTATCAACTTCTCAGAAGCACTTTTAAATATAGCAACAGCAAGCGGTCTCCTTTCCTTTGCATCATCTATTTTAGGTATCATTTTTATTATCGTTCGTAAGCTTACTATCGGAGGTAGTGTCAACGGTTGGGCTAGTATGGTTGTAATGATGTTATTTATTGGAGGGATTCAACTACTTTGTTTAGGAATATTAGGAAAATATATTTCTAAGATTTTTCTTGAAACGAAGAAAAGACCGAGCTATTTCATTAAGGAAACAAATATAGATGGTTAAAAAAATCGTTACAAATCCATTACTAAGGTTAACTGTTTTTGGTATATTGTCTCTAATTCCATTGCTTCCTTTTGTTTCAAAAGGTGTTTTCCACATGGATTGGGATGCTTGGTTTCACTTCTCCAGAATTTATGAGATCGCTCAAGATATACAACATGGAAAGCTAATTCCTGACGTATCTTATTTTTCGTTTAATAATCATGGTTATGCTGTTAATTTTTTCTATCCTTATTTCGTCAATTATCCCATAGCTTTATTATGGATAATTACAGGAAAGCCAGTAACATCAGTTTTTATTTTTAATATACTATTTCATTTATTAGGATTAGAGATAGCCTACAAAACATTTTATAAGCTAAGAAACGACGATATTACTTCGTTTATATTTTCAATCATTTATATTTTTGGAATGACTTCCTTCAATGTTCGATTATTAAACATGGGAACTTACAATCAGCAAATTGCTTCATTATTTTTACCTGTAGCAATTATAGGTATTTATGAAATGATTGCTGGAGACTATAAAAGATGGAATAAATCCGTTATTATAAGTGTCTCTATAATAACGCTTACCCATCTCTTAACAACTTATCTCTTGGTAATTTATACGTTGCTATTATTACTATTTACTAGTTTATTAAAATATCAAATTTTTAATTTAAAAAGAACTTTTAATTGGATTACTAGCACAATCGCTATAAGTCTACTAACATTATTGTTTATCGTCCCTCTAATTGAACAGAAAAACGCGAATGATTGGTTAGATGTGCCTGCTATGAATTTAGGTTCAAATGGTATTATTAGCAATAGTGCTAGTAAGGTAACTCTTTTTAGTCGTTTAACATCAGCACTAAATTTTGAAGACATAATCATTTTAATTTTTATAGTCGTCTTGATTTTTGCAGTCTATAATCAATTGATTGATTCTCAAAGTAAGCTCTTATTATGGGGAATTGCTTGTGTTTCTATTTTACAGTCGAATCTAATTCCATATTACTATATTCAAAAATTTAGTTTCATTGATATGATTCAATTCCTGAATCGTTTTGATATTTTTTTCTATACTTTTATTGCCTTATTCATAGCTATAATTTTTCAAAATATATCTATTCATCACGAGATTGACTATAAAAAACTAGTCATTCTAGCATTGGGTCTATATTTGCTATTTTGTGGTCAAAACTTTAACAAGGAAAAGAATATCTTAAGTGGCGATATTTCTGACTTTGATAAAACAAGTTATTTTGGAACAAATGATAATGTTCTGAAAGGACTATCCAATAGCAATTTCGGTTATTTTGACGCTGATGCGGGAAAAGGATATTATCGTGTTAATGGTTTTATGGACTATCGTACAAAGCAACAAATCAAACGCATACCTAGTCCTGACGAAAAAAATAAGTTCAATATTGATAGTGGTAGTTATAAAATAAAAAATAAAGACTCGTATGCACCTATTATAAATTTTGGAGATGACTACCTTGTATCTACTAACGATTTCATCGAGAATGCTGTTTATTTTGATGGACAGCGCAAATTTAAAAAATTTAAACAGGATAAGTTTGAGTTCTCAATTAAAGATATACCTAAAAGTACCAAAGTTGTCAGAACACCAATAACGTATCTAAAAGGTTTTAAAGTGGAAGATACCAATGGAAATCGATTAGATAGTTATAAAGATAGCAATGGCTGGTTAGCAATCAATAACCCTGATAGTTCAAAAGTGGTAATTACTTATCACAAAACAATGGTACATAAGTTGTCCATTGGGATATCATTGACTACCTGGTGTATTTTACTATATATTTCACTTTTTACAAAGAAGACAAAAGACTTATACTTATAAAGATAGCACAAATCATTGTTATAAATTAAGTCCTTAAGGTTGATTTATCAGCCTTTTTATTTTTACTCGCTAATTATTTGTCAATACACAACAAAAACTCTCCCCAAACATCTTTCCGAAAAACTATAATTTTCTTGAAAAATATCTAGAGATATGTTATACTCCTATTTATAGAAATAAAGGAAATAATGCTGTTTATGAAACGTGAATTGTTACTAGAAAAAATTGAAGAACTTAAAAATATCATGCCCTGGTTTGTCTTGGAATATTACCAATCTAAACTGGCGGTGCCTTATAGTTTTACGACTCTATACGAATATCTCAAAGAATACCGTCGTTTTTTCGAGTGGTTAATAGAATCTGGTATTTCAGATGCTGATCAAATAGGTAATATTGATTTGTCTGTTTTAGAGCATTTAACCAAAAAAGATATGGAATCCTTTGTTCTGTATTTGCGTGAACGTCCCTCTCTTAATACCTATTCAACAAAACAAGGCGTCTCACAAACCACTATAAACCGTACTTTGTCAGCCTTATCCAGCCTTTTTAAATACTTGACTGAGGAAGTTGAAAACGATCAAGGGGAACCATATTTTTATCGAAATGTGATGAAAAAGGTTAGCACTAAGAAGAAAAAAGAAACTTTGGCCTCCAGAGCTGAAAATATTAAGCAAAAACTTTTTCTTGGTGATGAAACCATGGCATTTTTAGAATATGTGGATTGTGAATACGAGAACAAACTTTCTAACCGCGCCAAATCATCTTTCCGAAAAAATAAAGAACGAGATTTAGCCATTATAGCACTACTTCTAGCTTCTGGCGTCCGGCTATCTGAGGCTGTTAACCTTGATTTAAAGGATTTGAACCTCAATATGATGGTTATCGAAGTGACTCGAAAAGGGGGGAAACGCGATTCAGTCAATGTCGCTGGATTTGCTAAGCCATATCTTGATGCTTATCTTAACGTTCGAAAACACCGCTATAAAGCTGAAAAACAAGATGTCGCCCTATTTCTGACGGAATATCGAGGCATTCCTAACCGAATCGATGCTTCAAGCATTGAAAAAATGGTTGCCAAATATTCCCAAGACTTTAAAATAAGGGTGACACCTCATAAACTGCGTCATACCCTCGCTACACGACTATACGAGACTACTAAATCACAAGTTCTGGTTAGTCATCAGTTAGGTCATGCCTCAACCCAAGTCACCGATCTTTATACACATATCGTTAATGATGAGCAAAAAAATGCTTTAGATAAATTATAGTGACAAAAAAACAAACTGACATTCTATTTTTACCATCATGTCAGTTTGTTTTTTTTAAATAGATATTATTTTACGTAATTTTATTTATGTAAAATAATATCTAGCCATCAACGCTGCGCTGTGAAACACACATTAAGGCAAGATCACCTGCCAAACACCACAGCAAGTCAATTTTTCACCAACTGCTCCTGCTCCTGTCCATCATCAAATAGCCGTGTTAATAATATTAGTCCCTATTGATAATCAGAGCAGTTTGGGGCAAGGTTAAAACCTATTCCTCATTCACTAGATTGTCGTAAAATACCTCAGAAAAGTATTGCGCTGTTGCGATAGTTTGTTGAGGTATATTTATATTTGTTCCAAAAATTTAAGAAGTCACATAGACCATGATAGGAACTAAGTCTAACATACTTGGTGTTTTACATAATTATATTTATGTAAACTATTTTTTCTTTGTTAGCAAAACTGTGGTGCCTTGGTCAATCTGACTGCTTATATCAATATCAAAACTTAATTTGTCTAAAATCTGCTTGGTCATGTACAGACCTAGCCCAGTAGCTTTCTCATGTTCATGACCATTAAAGCCTGTAAACCCCTGTTCGAATAAACGCGGCACATCTTCTTGTAGTATCCCTATACCAAAATCTTGGATTGAAATACTTTTATCGTTTATAGTGATTCTTATTTCAGATTCAGGTGTGCTATACTTTATGGCATTATCGATCACTTGAGATAAGCAGAAGCTTAACCACTTGCTATCAGTGATAACTTCTGAATCACCAATCAGACTAACCTGTATTTTTTTGGCAATACATTGACTACTAAATGTCTTAATAACAGAACTAACACAGGATTTTAATGATACTTTGGTAAAACGATAATCATCATTGTCTCGCTTATATTTGAGATATGATAAGAGATTATTGAGATCATTTTCTAAACGAAAAACTTGCCCTTGAAGTTCTTGCCTGTTCATTTGATTGGTTTGAAACATCAAAGACATTGCTGATATAGGGATTTTCATTTGATGAGACCACATCTTAATCAAGCCTTCTAAATCATCTTGTTCTCTTTTAATGTCCAGGACTTGCTGCGCTTCTGCTGCTACTAATCGGTTTATCAGAACTTGATAAGCTGCTTCTGATGGTAAGTGGGCTTTTGGTAAATCCCCAACAGCTTTTAAGTTTTCTAAAGTCAATAATTTGCGCTTGAAAGACTGGTAGCTCAGAATTATCCAAGACACTAGAAACACTAAATTAATGGCTAAACTAACAAGGAAGTAAGTTTGGGGTAGATGATAAAGGTAAAACATGAGGTGGTAAGTCAAAGTTGTTAGTAAATACAAGGCGTACCACGGTCTATACTCTTTAAAATAGCTGAACATCATTTAAGAAAATACCCCACACCTCTAGCCGTATGAATATGATCAAAACCAATACTCTTTAGCTTTTTACGAAGGCGAGTCATATTAACATTTAAGGTATTGTGATCAATAAAACTGTCATCTTGCCAGAGTCTTTCTAGAAAATCTTCCTTAGCAATCACTTGCTGATTATGGGTCATCAGGATTCGTAAAATTTTAGCTTCTGTGGGAGAAAGATCAATGCTTTCATGTTGTTCTGACAAAACAGTGCCATCTGCTAATAGCTCATAGCCAGCAAAAGAGAGTTCTTCTTGGTTAAATTGTTTGCTTCTTCGTAAAAAAGCTGAGATTTTTGCCTCTAAGATATTTAATGAGAAGGGTTTTGAAATAAAATCATCACCTCCCATATTAAGCGCCATAACAGCGTCCATATCATCATTACTGGAAGAAATAAAAATAATAGGTACCGTCATGCTTTTACGGATTTCACTTGTCCAGTAAAATCCATTAAAAAATGGCAAAGTGATGTCCATAAGAATCACATCCGGCTGTATGCTCTCAACTTCCTGCTTGATGTCTCGAAAATTAGTGACTGCATAGACTTGATAATCATTTGAAAAATGCTGTTTGAGGAGTGTAACAATGGTCATATCATCCTCAATAATATAAAGTTTATCTTGCTTGTTCATAGGATTATTTTAGCAAAAAAGCGGCGAAAAATCGCCACTTTGCCTACCTTTCAATTAAGTGATAATAAGTTCGTCCTGTCAATCGATAAATGAGATAGTAAATGATGATAATTGTCAGAATAACTCCCCCAGAAATTTGATAGATAAGGAGATCATTGACAACTCCAAAGAGTAAGAGCATTTGCTTGAGCATGATCATAGCTACAAGAAAATGACAGATTGCCATGATCAGAGGCATAAAGAAGACCATAAGTGTTTGAGAGCCAATGATTTTTTTGACCTGAGTCTTGGACATCCCCACTTCTTGTAAGATATGATAAGATTTTTGATCTTCGACACCTTCTGAATAGCGTTTGTAGTAAATAATTAAAGCTGCCGCTAAAAGAAAAGCTGTTCCTAACAATAGACCGGTGAAGAGAAAACCGCCGGTAAGGGCATAGGCTTCATTTTTAAAATGAACTTCTCGTGTTAACTCAACAACTGCTTCTTCACCCTTATCATTAGTCCAGATACCTTTTTTATTAGCTAACCTTTGATAGTCTTTGGCTGTTAAATCTGCAAATATCTTATAAGTTTCAATGAAGCCAAATCCATCAATGTTTTCAAACTGTTTTTTGATAGCTGTCATCTCATTTAGACTGCTGACAACTAAAACACCAGGATTATAGGTATTAACGGCATCAGGCATCTTAACAGACTTAAAGTTTTTAATATTGTCATAGTCTTTACCAAAAATAGTGAGTTTCTTCAACTGGCTATCGCCTTTTTGCTTGAAAAAAGCAGTCTGATTGGCTTTTAACTTGGGTAAGTCGTTACCAAGCTTTCTAAACTCATCCTGTTCGATGACATAAACAAATCCTAATTGACTTATTTTGGGGTGATTAATTGTCTTTTGATTAACGGTGATTTCTTTATCACGCGTCAATGGCATAGAAATCATACCCGTCTGATAAGCAATAAGGGCTTTATCGTCTTTATGTAATTCTGGAATAATGGTTTTCTTAGCGAATTCTTCATAACTCGTTTTCCCTTCAACTTGATGAACCTGTAACTCAGTATTTTTTGGAAAGAGTTGATTAACCATAGTTTCGGTATTTCCAAAGATTGATGACGTCGTCGCAATCGTAACGAAACTCATGACCGCCAAAATGGTGATATTAGCTAATCCCACAGCATTTTGCTTCATTCGAAACAGCATTTGAGAAACGGTAATGAAATGCTCCGTTTGATAGTAATATGCCTTATTTTGACGTCTTCGTTTCAAGTACCAAGTTGTAAAGGATACATAGAATAAATAAGTTCCTAGAATAACCAAAACTACTGCAATCAAAAAACGATAAATCAAGGCCAAGGCTGCTATCTTAGTCGATGTAAAAGATAAAGCGTAACCAATTCCCAGTAAAACCACAGACAGGATAGCCATAACAACATTTCCCTTAGGTTCTTGTTCTGCCTTGGCTGATGTTTTAAATAAATCTAGTGGTGATGATTTACTGATAGCAAGTAAGTTAATTATCAACAATAGTATAAAAATACCAGAAAAGATAACACCAGCTAAGAGAAATGATATTGGTGTAAAGGTTAATAGCAATTTATCATAATGGATGAGATTGACAAAAATGAGATAAAGCAGGTTGGAGAAGATGATTGAAAGACTGCTCCCAAGAAAAATTAAACCTAAGAATATCATTAGTATTTCGATACTCGATATTAAAGATACTTTTTTCTTACTCATCCCTAGTACATTATAAAGACCAAACTCTTTACTACGTTGTTTTAAAACAAAACGATAACTATAAATAATCAAAATGGTTGATAGTAACGTTAAGACACCCACTCCAAATCCTAAAATCGTTTTCCCATACGACATGTTATCAGAAATTGGGCTAAAGAGTATCAACAAGGTTGAACATAAGGTGACATAGAGAACGGTGCTGGTAAGTAGAAATGGGCCGTAGATGTTTTTGGTTTTTAGCAAATTATTCCAAGCCATTTTAAGATAAAACATGGTTATCACCTCCTAAAAGAGCATTCATAGCTAATGAAATATCTTTACTAAATGTTTGAGGATTCTTATTTCCTCTGTAAAGTTGGTGGAAAATCCGGCCATCTTTAATGAAAAGAACTCGTTTGGCATGACTAGCAGCCATAGCTGAATGGGTTACCATTAAGATTGTCTGACCAAAAGCGTTGATTTCTTCGAAGAGAGAGAGTAAGTCTTCTGAATTTCGAAAATCAAGCGCAGCAGTCGGTTCATCAGCCAAGAGAATATCAGGCTTATTAATCAAACTTCTAGCTACTGCTACTCTTTGCTTTTGCCCACCAGAAATTTCCATAGGGCGTTTGTCTAACAAGTCTTTGATGTGTAGCTGTTCCGCTAGCGGAAGAAGAGCTTTCTCCATTTGCGAATAGGGTTTGCGGTCTAGAACTAGAGGCAGAAAGATATTATCTTTAATCGTTAAGGTATCTAAAAGATTAAATTCTTGAAAGACAAAGCCTAAGTGCTTGAGTCGAAAATCAGCTAATTGATTTTCTTTGATTTTGGTAATATCTTGTCCTTTCAAGTGGACAGAGCCAGAACTTGGTTTTTCCAAAGTGGCTAAGATATTCAAAAGCGTCGTTTTCCCTGAGCCAGATTCTCCCATAATAGCGATAAATTCACCCTCATTGACCTTGAAGTCAATATCTTGTAGAGCGCGTGTTTCTGTTTTGGAAAAACGTGTGCGAAAAACTTTTTTTAGATGATTAATTTCTAGTAACATTTGTTATACTCCTTTTGCTATTATAGCTTAATTAATTTTCGATTTTAGCCATTTTTTTGATTCTCTAAGTGGATTTTCAGAATAGGTATCTGGCTGTAAGGGATCATTTTCATAATGTTTTCCTTGTCGGTCTATTAAGGTTGACGTTGTTAGGTTAATTTGTGCACCGTCATAAAGCCAAAAAACTACATTTCCTGTCGTATAACCTGCTGAATCTTGTCCAAAATGGCGAATATCATTCAATCCTTTGAAAGAGAGTCCGACGACTTCACCAGAAGAAGCCGTTCGTTTGCCCATAATGACAGCAACAGGGCCTTTCTTTTTATGAATCGGATCCGCTAGCGCAATGGTTTCTTGATTATCAATTCTATTATTACTCAAATCAAAGGAGGTTCGTTGATTATATTTATTAACTGACGAAAATAATCTACCATTTGGTAAGATTGAGGATAGACCGATAAGCATCGGTATCATATTTCCTCCTGTATTATCTGATAAATCTAGAATGACACCTTGATATTCTTTTTTGTGATAAGAAATGATTCAAGGTATCAGCGTATTTTTTCGATTGCTTTTTATCAACCGAAGTAAACGGTGGTAGTTTAATATAGATAATGTCATTATCTATACGTTTAATGTTAGGCATAGACTGTTTTGCTGCACGACTAGAAGTCTCTTCTTGAATAAATTGAGAATGTTTACCTCCTGCTAACTTTAAAATAGGAGTCAGTACATCTCTTGCTTGCTCATAAGAACTGCCCTTCTTTGTCCAATTAATAATAGAATAACGGTCACTGCTCCTGTCATTTCATTATCTTTTTCATCGTTTGTCCTCACTTTCTGATATCAATTTTACCACTCCTACTTAATAGACTCACTTACATTTTTAACCTACTACCTTACAATTTTGTAAGTCTGGAATGATAGGTTCTTACCAGTTTTTGGTATAATAAAGATATATTAGACCTCTAGGAGTATGTATATGTCAAAAAGAAAACTAAAAATACCCAGAAAGTTAGGTTCAGTTGGTCGTTTATTTTCCATTATTCCTGACACAACGGCAATCATCAACAAAACCATCGAAAATGGGCGCCCAATTATCGAAAAACATATGGATCAGCGTCACCAACGCCAAATGTCTTTAGTAAAGATTGATAACGTGGTTAATTTAACTCTTGATGAAGCAAGTCAACACTTGAAAAATCAAGGATTTGTGGTTTCTAGTATTCCAGCTAAACCTGCTAAAAAATATGCCAGAGCGCGTGAATACGAAGTTGTGCAAATGTCGCCAAAGTCTGGCAAGCAGCCCAAGGGTTACTTGGTTAAACTCTACTACGTTGATTTAGATATTATCAATGCTAGTCAGGAATTGATTGATGAGGAAACACGGCGAACTGTTGAGCGAAATCAAGCAATCTCTGATACATTTGAAAATGTCAAAAATGTGATACCTTTTAATCGTACAAAAGATTAGCAGATAAGAAAAAGGTGATGAATCCATTTGGTTCATCACCTTTTTTGTCTTACCAAACTGGTTCATCAAGACCTTCTGAACTTTCTTTGATAACTTTCTTTACTTCATCAGTCTGATAAGCATCTAAAACTGCTTGGATAGCATCAGCATTTTGCGCCTTTTTCCAGTCTTTCTTAGCTGCAATTAGATTATACCACTGTTTAGCATTATCACCCTTAGGTTCAATGAAAATAGCCTTACTTGGGTCAATACCAGCTTCTACAACGAAGTCATTGTTGATTACGGCTGCATCTGCAGACTGTAATTGACGTGCTGTCTGCGCTGCATCAACCTCTACAATATCTAAATGCTTGTCATTTTTAGTCACATCGTCTAGTGTCGCAAAAGTGTCACCTGAAACTCCTAATGTAATTAAGCCAGCTGATTGTAAGAGGTAAAGAGCGCGGCTTTCATTGACAGTGTCGTTAGGAATAACAATTGTCCCTTCATTGGGAATATCTTTGACATCAGTGTATTTATTCTTACCACCTTGCGTTCCAGAATAAAGACGAAAAGCGGTGATATAGGTTTCAGCAATACCTTCAAGATCTGTCTTATGCTTCTTATTCCATTCATTTAAGAAATTATAATGTTGGAAGGCATTAATGTCAATTTCACCATTTTCAAGCGCTTTATTAGGTTGAGAGTAATCCGTAAATTCAGTATATTTGATCGTTACATGCTTATCTTTAAGTAATTCTTCAACCTTGTTCCAACGAGCCTCTTCAGAATCACTTTTTGCCATTGTTCCTACTTTAACCACAACAGTATCATCAGCGGCTTTTGAACCGCAGCCTACCAGTAGGACTACTGAAGCTAGTGCCATTGTTCCAATGCTTAACCATTTTTTCAATTTCATCATCTCATCTCCTCTAAATTTAAGATATATCTAGTCTAACACGAGAAGTGATTTCTGAAAAATTCTTAATATTTAAGCAAATATATAGTTAAAAACTATATCAAAAACCTCTTCATCTATTAAAACCCAAAAACGCTCCATGGTTTTTACAAAGAATCTTAAATAGACAAGAATGCTTCAATATCCGTTAACGCACGTTCAGCAATGGCTTCATAGCGTGCTTTTTTATCGCGGATGCGTGGCCCGTCTAATTCTTTAATGATACCAAAGTTAACATTCATTGGTTGGAAATGCTTACTCTCTGTATGCGTAATGTAGTATGGTAAGCTACCGATAGCTGTTGTGCGTGGAAAAATGACTTCTTCCTCTTCCTTAAAGCGTTTCACCGCATTGATGCCAGCTACTAAACCAGCAGCGGCTGATTCCACATAACCCTCAACACCTGTCATCTGACCAGCGAAGAAAAGGTCTGGATTGTTACGAGATTGGAAGGTTTGATTGAGCAAATTTGGAGAATCCATATAGGAATTGCGATGCATAACCCCATAACGCACAAAGCTGGCATTTTCAAGGCCTGGAATCATTTGGAAAACACGCTTTTGCTCCCCCCATTTAAGGTGTGTTTGAAAACCAACCATATTATAAAGGCTACCTGCAGCATTATCTTGACGCAACTGAACCACAGCATAAGGTGTCTTAAAGTCACCATCTCGTGGTCCCTCGTAGTCATCAGGGTATTCCAAACCAACAGGCTTCATCGGTCCATAAAGCATCGTTTTGATGCCACGTTTAGCCATAACTTCAATGGGCATACAAGCTTCAAAATATTTTTCTTTTTCAAAGGCATTAAGTGGTGCCTCTTCTGCTGTTGTCAAAGCTTCGTGGAAGGCTAAAAATTCTTCCTTGGTCATGGGACAATTCAGATAAGCTGCTTCACCTTTATCATAGCGTGATTTTAGATAAACCTTACTCATGTCAATAGTTGATTTATCAACGATGGGTGCTGCAGCATCGTAGAAGTAAAAACCATCACCGCCATTGAGTTTATGGATTTTCTCAGCTAGCATATCTGATGTCAAAGGACCTGTTGCGATAACAGTAATAGCATCGTCAGGAATATCAGTGATTTCACCTCGAATGACTTCGATAAGAGGATGCGCCTCTAATTCAGCAGTGACTGCTTGGGAGAAGCCATCACGGTCAACCGCCATAGCTCCTCCAGCTGGTACACGGCTAGCTTCACCCTTACGCATGATGATAGAATCCAAGCGGCGCATTTCTTCCTTGAGAAGCCCTACCGCATTGGTTAAAGAATCCCCCCGAAAGGAATTAGAGCATACTAATTCCGCAAAACCGTCCGTTTTATGTTGAGGTGTTGGCTTAACACCACGCATTTCATAGAGTTTCACGGGAATGCCACGTTTGGCGATTTGATATGCTGCTTCCGAACCAGCCAAGCCAGCCCCGATAACATTGATGTAATTTGCTTTAGATTGAGACAAGAACTAATACCTCTTTGAGAACAATCAAAACATCATTCTCACAAATCTTTCTATATATGATGAAACATAATTATAACATAAGTTTCCCATTGTCTAAACTCTTTTGTCAATACAACTACTAGGATTATCAAAAACCTTATTGGATACTTTTTAGGCTAGTGAAAGTAGCATAACGATAGTAAAGTCTAACATTTCACTGACAGTGTCAGCACCCATGCTTTTATAAGAGTTTGCCATTAAACCAAATTTGATGAATAGACCAAGATCGAAACTACTTAAAGGCTAGATTTAAATATTTTACGTAATATTAATTATGTAAAATATTTAATATCCCTACTAATTATCCATATTCCGTAACAATTTTTTAGTTACATTCTTCTCCGATAAGATTTTTGACAACTTAATTGTTACAGGATGCTAGTAGTAGTCTAGAAAGTTGCTTCTGTCTCTTTGCTCACATAGATTCATAATCATCCATTTCAATCGTTGAGAAGACTTCTGAAGCTAACGTTAAAACATGTTTTTTACTTTTGATGTCAATCCTTGTAAGAATATCCCTTTTACAAGTGTAATGGCTTCTAAATGGCTAGCGTAAGTCACTTGTTATAAACGGTACTTCTATCGTTTTAATAGTTATATATCGCCAGCAAGTGGGAACACAAAAACATTGACGGAAATCAATACTTCAGATGGAATAAAAAATTGAGTTTATACTCAACTAAAATCAAAAAATAACTTATACTCATTCGAAATCAAAAATTGCGGATATCCAATCTCTATGTACAATCGACTTTAGTTGACAGGGTGACAAAGTTTGAATCACTTCTTGAAGGTTGTTATTGACCTCATTTAATGTTCTAAATGTCCTATTCTTAAAGCCACCCACGTTTGAAGCACTTGATAACGTGGTGAACAAGCTGCAAGTAGTGATTCAAGATTTAAATTAGTCCATTTTAAAAACCATCGTCAACAAACAATGGTTACAGAACGTTAGTTTTTGATTTTGGATAAGTATAGTCTTTTGAATTAACTTTGATACATCGTCATTCTCGACTTGCCGTAGGCGAGTACTTACTGCGTCTTCCGTTCCTTGTCTGAAAACTAATTCATTTGACTATATTAAACAATTCTCCTCAATCTTTTTTCTTTACGGAAAACAAATACCCTCTTAGAAATACTGTCATATCAATACTTCTAAGAGGGCTATTATTTTTTAAAGATGTAACGGTCAACTCCTCGATGTTTTCATACTTGAGAAGAGGGGTATACTTTCTGAGACATTAGCTGAAATGAATGCTTTTGGTTATTATTTAACCACTGCTTCTTGATAATCACAGTCATCACTGCTACAAATCACCTGTTTGCCTCCACCACGGACTTTTTTCTCAACTAAGAAATCACCCGATTTAGGGCAATCACGTCCTACTGGCATATCCCAAGAGGTAAACTCACATTCTGGATACCGATCACAGCCATAGAAAATACGGTTGCGTTTGGTTTTACGCTCAATCACTTGGCCTTTTTCACAAACAGGACAGGTCACACCGATCTCTTTTGTAATAGCCTTAGTATTACGACATTCTGGGAAATTGCTACAAGCGTAGAATTTACCATAACGCCCTAACTTAATCACCATTGGTGAGCCACAGACGTCGCAGTCAAATCCAGCAGGTTCATCCTTAATTTGGATTTTCTCCATTTCGTCTTCAGCTTTAGTTAATTCTTTCTCAAAAGGTTTGTAGAATTGGTCAATGACTTTTTGCCATTGTTCTTTACCAATTTCAACTTCATCCAGACGGCCTTCCATTTCTGCTGTAAAAGCAACGTCAACAATATCTGGGAAGAATTCTACAATCAAAGAATTGACAATTTCACCTAACTCAGTCGGCTCGAAACGCTTGGCGGCTAGTTTGACATAATATCGTTTTTGAATAGTTTCAAGTGTTGGAGCATAGGTTGACGGACGACCAACGCCATTTTCTTCTAGTGTTTTGATTAAGGTCGCTTCTGAATAACGCGCTGGTGGCTGTGTGAAATGTTGTTCGGGGGTCGTCAGAACTTTCTTAACAGTATCTCCCACTTCCATTTCTGGCAACATTTTGTTCTTGTCAGAGTCATTATAGACAGCCATGTAACCATCAAATTTCACTTGGCTACCATTGGCTGTGAACATGACACCATTTTGAGATAAATTAACTTTCACAGTATCAAAGACAGCTGCTGTCATCTGCGAGGCTACAAAACGATTCCAAATCAAAGTATAAAGTTTAAGCTGATCCTTATCAAGGTATTGGGCAATAGCTTCAGGTGTGTGATGAACAGACGATGGCCGAATAGCTTCGTGAGCGTCTTGAGCACCAGCAGCATTCTTCACTTTGGCACCGTGCTTAGCGTATTGACTGCCAAAACGTTCCGTGATAAAACCAGCCGCCTCATTTTGTGCTACAGGACTAATACGCGTGGAGTCAGTACGCATGTAGGTAATCAGCCCCTGATGCCCTGCTTTACCTAAGCTAATCCCCTCATAAAGCTGTTGGGCAACCATCATAGTCTTACGAGTACGAAAGTTGATTTTGTTGGCTGCATCTTGTTGCATAGATGAGGTTGTATAAGGAAGAGGAGCATTACGACGACGATTCTTTTTTTCCACCTTATCAACATTAAAATCATCCCCATTGATACGAGTTAGAACAGCTTGAACATCATCTTGGGTTGATAATTTTAGCTTTTTGCCATCTAATCCATAAAACGCAGCTTGAAATTTTTTGGTTCCCTTTTTAAAAGCACCATCAATGGTCCAATATTCTTCTGGTTTAAAGGCTTTAATTTCATTTTCACGATCAATGATGAGCTTCAATGCGACAGACTGAACACGCCCTGCTGACAAACCTTTTTTGACTTTTTTCCATAAAATAGGGCTAATTGAATACCCCACAATCCGGTCGAGAACACGGCGGGCCTGTTGGGAATCAACCAAGTCCATATCAATTTCTCTTGGCTCCACAAAAGCATTTTTAACAGCATCTTTGGTAATTTCATTAAAGACAACACGATTTTTAGCTTTTGGATCCAAATTAAGAATATGAGCCAAGTGCCAAGAAATAGCTTCGCCTTCTCGGTCCGGGTCACTTGCCAAGAAAACTTCTTTCGCATTTTTAGCTTCTTTTTTTAGTGAATTAATCAGAGGTCCTTTACCTCGGATGTTGATATACTCAGGTTCATAATTATTATCAAAATCAATGGACATACTTGACTTTTTAAGATCACGAATATGACCAACAGAAGCCACAACCTTGTAATTGCGACCTAGGTATTTCTCAATAGTCTTCGCCTTAGCAGGCGATTCTACAATAACCAAATTTTTCTTTGGGCTTGTCTTCTTTTTGCTAGTTTTTTTAGTACCAGTTTTCTTTTTTGTTTTTGTTGCTGTAGCAGTTGCCATAAACACACTTCCTATACAAGAATTATCAAAGGTTACATTTTCTAACCCTTTGAAACTTATAACATGATAACCCTCTTTTATCCATGTGTCAATAAAAAACTTTTTCCTATAGGAAAACGGCCTCTAAATTTGATAGTCATTAATGATGTCAAATCCTGATATAATGCACTTGGCACCCTCTTGTATCAAGTGTAAGCAACCGGATGATTTCCCATCTAAAATATTACCAGGAAGGGCAAAAATATCTCTTCCTTCTTCTAATGCACGCTCACAAGTAATCAGACTTCCCGATCGCAATTTGGCCTCGGCTACAACAATGCCCTGACAAAGTCCTGCGATAATACGATTTCTTTCTGGGAAGTGATATTTCAGCGGCTGCTCACCTGGTCCATACTCTGAAAGAACTAAATGATTTTGCATCATAAAATCCTGTAAGCGTTGATTTTCTTTAGGATAATAAACATCGAGACCTGTTCCTATCACAGCGATGCTAGCACCACCCGTTTTCAAAGCGGATAAATGAGCTGCTGTATCAATGCCACGCGCTAGTCCACTAACAATCACAAAACGATTATCTAACTCCGTAATAATTTTATGAATAGACTTTGTTCCAATGTCACTACATTTTCGAGCACCTACCACTGCTAGCTTAGCTTTTTCCAGTAATTCAATATTTCCTTTATAGAATAGAAGAACTGGAGGATTATAGATTTCCTTGAGTTCTAATGGGTAGTTGTTATCTAATATAGAAATACTAGGAAATTTTAAAAATTCTTGTCGTAGTGTTTTACTATCTAATGCCTTGTAATGCTCCATAAAAACAACAGGATTCTGACATTTAGAAACCACTGCTCGATCTCTCAGAGACAAGGATTTTTGGTATTTGGCTTCATAGTCTAAGATATTTAAAATGTGCTGGTTATTTAAGCCCGCTTTTTTTAGTTTGTACAATTCGAAATTATTCATGTTAAGCCTCCACTTACTAATTCGAAAAAAACATGAAAAAAATTCTATCTAAACCAAATTTTTCTTAATTTAAATCATCCTCTCAGGATTTTATTAGAACACCTTTTTTCAGAAAAGAACTACTCAAAAGGCTACTTGCTCCAAAATCAATACGATTTATTCAAAATCTCATCAAGTAATACTCATCCAAAATCAAAAAAATAACATGATATATCGAATAGCAAAATAAGATTCCGCAGTTTAGAGCGAACGTAGTGAGCTTGAAAGGTTGCTTTCACTGTAGTGGTATTATGCTGTCTCTAATAACAGAATATTTGGGACCTAGGCTCAAAAATTAGGAATGAAACTCCGAAGGAGGTTGCTTGCGTCCGCACTACTTAAGAAAAAATCAAATAAGTTATGTTTTGAAATTAACTGAGTATAAAATTATAACACAGCAAGATAGCTAAATGAATCGGTTACACTAAACTAGACAGAATTTATAAAGTGTTCTACACTAAAGAAAACAGGAGAAACAATATGTCTAGAAAAATACGCCGTCATTTTACGGATGACTTTAAGCAACAAATCGTTGACCTTCACA
>NZ_JBEHGL010000021.1:0-44013 GCF_040225085.1 Streptococcus jiangjianxini
AGTAGTCACAGACTGAATGTCCTGCTTTAAGGAAATTGATGACCTTATAAATGGTCTGTTTTGATCGTCCTAGAGATTCAATGATAGCACTAACTTTCCTGCCTTCTTGGTAGTAAGCCTCTATCATAACAAGTTCATTTGTGGTAAGATGAGTATAGGTCATTTATGTTAGTTCCTTTCAGACAAATGTGGTGTTTATCTGAGCCTAACATAGATGGCTTTTTTCTGTCTAGCTTAATTTTACAAATTGGGAACTAAAAACCTATCTTGAAGCACATCCCGATGCCTATTTGACTGAAATAGCTTCTGAATTTGATTGTCATCCAACCGCTATTCACTATGCCCTCAAAGCTATGGGATATACTCGAAAAAAAAGAACTGTACCTATTACGAGCAAGACCCTGAAAAAGTAAGACTGTTTCTTAAAGAGTTCAACACCTTCAGTCATTTAACGCCTGTTTATATCGATGAAACTGGATTTAATAGCTATTTTTACCGAGAGTATGGTCGTTCATTGAGAGGTCAATTGATACCAGGTAAAGTATGTGGAAGAAGAGATCGTCGTATATCTTTAGTTGCGGGTTTGACCAATGGCTAGCTCGTGGCTCCGATGACTTACGAAGATACTATGACAAGTGAGTTTTTCGAAGCATGGTTTCAAGAGTTCCTATTACCTACTTTAGACACACCCTCTGTTATCATTATCGACAAGGAAAGATTCCATAGAATGAGTAGACTAAAATTCTTATGTGAGGAGCAAGCGCATAAGCTTTTGCCTCTTCCACCTTACTCACCTGAGTACAATCCCATTGAGACAGTATGGGCTCAGACGAAAACACCTCAGAAAAGTATTGCCAAATTGCGACGCTTTTCTTGAGGCGCTTTTGTCCTACTCTAGTTTCAATTGACTATAGTTATAAGTCACCACTACAGTGACAATGAGCTCAAAAAACGCCTGCTTACGGAAAACTTTTGAATTAGAAGTCTTTCGTAAACAAGCGTTACCTTTACCATAATATGATGAGTGTTCCCACTGGGATCAAATCCCAGTGGTAGACCAGAGCTAGACTAAGAAGAAGTTAATCTTCCATCATCATAACACTCAACAAAATTGATAAAAATTAAACAAGTTCAATAATTGCCATTGGGGCAGCATCACCACGGCGTGGTTCTGTTTTAAGAATACGAGTGTATCCACCGTTACGTTCTGCGTAACGAGGTGCTAACTCAGAGAACAATTTTTGAAGAGCAGTTGTTGATGTATATTTATCATTTGCTTCATCATAGTTTTCTGATGCGATTTCATTACGAATAAATGCTGCTGCTTGACGACGTGCGTGTAAATCACCACGTTTACCAAGAGTAATCATTTTTTCAACGGTTTTACGGATTTCTTTAGCACGAGCTTCAGTCGTTACGATTGATTCATTGATCACAAGATCTGTAGTCAAATCACGTAACATTGCTTTACGCTGTGAGCTAGTGCGTCCTAGTTTACGGTAAGCCATGTTATCCTCCTATTTTATTTATCGTTTTTTAATCCTAAACCTAAATCAGCAAGTTTAACCTTAACTTCTTCAAGGCTCTTACGACCAAGGTTACGGACTTTCATCATTTCAGGTTCAGTCTTTTCTGTCAAATCGTGAACAGTGTTAATTCCTGCACGTTTCAAACAATTGTAAGAGCGAACTGATAAATCTAATTCCTCAATTGTACGATCAAGAACTTTCTCATCATTAACTGATTCAGTTTCTTTCATAACATCGGTCGCTTTAGCGACTTCAGTCAAGTCTGTAAAGAGATTTAGATGTTCAATCAAGACACGAGCAGAAAGACCTAATGCATCCTCAGGAATGATTGTACCATTAGTCATGATTTCAATAGTCAACTTATCGAAGCCATCATTACTACCCACACGGGCAGGTTCAACTTGATAATTGACTTTTTTCACTGGAGTGTAGATAGAGTCTACAGCCAATGTGCCTACTGGTGCATCGTCTTTTTTATTACCCTCTGCAGCAACATAACCACGATTAGTAGCTACTGTCATACTAGCTTTAAAAGAAGCACCTTCAGCGATTGTAAACAGATAATGATCTGAGTTAACAATCTCAATATCGCTATCAGTTAGGATATCCCCAGCAGTAACTTCGGCAGGGCCCTGGACATCAAGCTCAATAATTTTTTCGTCTTCGACGTAAGATTTTACAGCAAGTCCTTTGACGTTAAGAATAATTTGCATTACATCTTCACGTACTCCAGGTACAGTATCAAACTCGTGAAGTACTCCATCAATCTTAATCGAGGTAACAGCAGCACCTGGAAGAGACGATAAAAGTACACGACGAAGAGAGTTACCTAAAGTTGTTCCGTATCCACGTTCAAGTGGTTCGATGACAAACTTACCATAATCTTTATTTTCATCAATTTTTGTTATTATTGGTTTTTCAAACTCAATCATTTATTTACCCCTCGAAACGAATCTGTGTACTGTATAGTTAATGATTACACACGACGACGTTTTGGAGGACGAGCACCATTATGTGGTACAGGAGTAACATCGCGGATAGCAGTCACTTCAAGACCAGCAGCAGCAAGAGCACGAATAGCCGATTCACGACCTGAACCTGGGCCTTTCACAGTAACTTCAACAGATTTCAAACCGTGTTCTTGAGCTGATTTAGCAGCAGCTTCTGAAGCCATTTGGGCTGCGAATGGAGTCGATTTACGAGAACCTTTAAATCCAAGAGCACCAGCGGATGACCAAGCAAGAGCGTTACCGTGCACATCTGTAATCATAACAATAGTGTTGTTAAATGTAGCGTGAATGTGAGCAATACCTGACTCGATATTCTTTTTCACACGACGTTTACGTGTTGGTTTAGCCAATTTATTTACCTCCTATTTTATTTTTTCTTACCTGCAATCGCAACAGCTTTACCTTTACGAGTACGAGCGTTATTCTTGGTGTTTTGTCCACGGACAGGAAGTCCACGACGGTGACGGATACCACGGTATGAACCGATTTCCATCAAACGTTTAATGTTCAAGTTTACTTCACGACGAAGGTCACCCTCAACTTTAATTGCATCAACTTCACGACGGATAGCATCTTCTTGATCTGTTGTTAAATCTTTAACACGGATATCTTCTGATACACCAGCTGCAGCCAAGATTTTTTTAGATGTTGTTAATCCGATACCGTACACATAAGTAAGTGAAATTACTACGCGTTTATCATTTGGAATATCAACTCCAGCAATACGAGCCATTTTTTCTCCTTTCTATATTATCCTTGACGTTGTTTGTGTTTTGGATTTGTTGGACAAATTACCATAACACGTCCATTACGACGAATCACTTTACAGTGTTCGCAAATTGGTTTAACCGATGGTCTTACCTTCATGTTTTATCCCTCCAATTATTTCGATTATTTAAAGCGGTATGTGATACGCCCACGAGTTAAATCGTATGGACTCATCTCTACTGTCACACGGTCTCCAACTAAAATACGAATGTAATTTTTGCGGATTTTTCCAGAAACAGTCGCCAAAATTTGGTGTCCATTTTCTAATTCAACTGTAAACATCGCGTTAGGCATGGTTTCAACAACCTTACCTTCAATTTCAATCACGTCTTCCTTTGCCACGCAAAAGTCCCCCTCTAAATTTCGATTTGATTTCCCCTGAAAACAGAGGTAACAATTATAAGTCAGACTAAGTTATTCTATCACAACTACGTCTATATAGCAAGCAAGATTTATCAATTATTTGATACGATCAATTGCTTTTTTAACATCTTGAAACACTTGGTCAATTTCTTGATTACCTTCAATATCAGTCACAAGATTTTGCCCTCGATAGTGATCTAAAATTGGCTGACCTTGTGCAATATTAACATCCAAACGACGTTTTACCGTCTCTGGTTTATCATCTTCACGTTGATAATAATCATCTTCATTGTAATCATCTGCCGGTGGATTGAAAACTTTATGGAAGGTTTCTCCCGTTTCTTTGTGAATAATACGGCCACTTAAACGTTCTACCAAACTATCTGGATCAACATCAATATTGATAACACCATCAAGTGTTAATCCTAATTCTGACAATATCCCATCTAAGGCATGAGCTTGTTCGATTGTTCGTGGGTAACCATCTAACAAAAAGCCATTTTCTTTAATATCTGACTCTGCCAAACGTTCTTTTACAATACCGTTTGTAACCTCATCTGGTACTAACTCACCTTTGTCAATGTAAGACTTTGCTAGTTTACCCATCTCCGTTTCATTTTTCATGGCAGCACGGAACATATCACCTGTTGAAATATGTGAAACTCCATAAGTGTCAACAATTTTAGATGCTTGAGTTCCCTTACCTGCACCAGGTAGACCCATGATTAAAAGATGCATTTGATTCTCCTTTTAAGATAATCCTTAGAAACCATGCGTTTCTAGTAAGTTTTGTTTTCAAATAAATCTGCCTTACATAGACAGACTTATTTAAAAACAAAATAGAAGGTTGACTTTGTCAACCTGTACTCTATTTTGTATTCATAAAGCCAACATATTTCTTTTTCAATAAGTAGCCTTCGAGTTGCTTCATACTATCAATTCCTGTTGAAATCAAGATTAGCAAGCTTGTTCCCCCTAATGCAACCGTAGATGATAAATCAAATACTTGCTGTGCTACGATTGGAATTAGTGAGATTAAAGCTAAGAATACGGAACCAACTGTTGCTAATTTTTTTAACAGAGATGACATATAAGCTTCCGTTTCTCGACCAGGTCTGACCTTAGGGATATATGATCCATTTTTTTGTAAATTCTCAGCCGTTTTTTCAGGATTAACTTGAACAAAAGTATAGAAGAACGAGAAGAGAATAATTAACAAAGCATAGATTCCCATACCTGCAGGAGTCTGGTAAGAAAATAAATTCTGAAGTGTATTTAACCATGGAACATCATGATTGCTACTTTGGAAAAACGCTAAAATCGAGCTAGGTGCTGCCGTAATAGAACTGGCGAAAATAACTGGAATAACACCTGCGGGGTTGACCTTCAAAGGAAGGTATGAACTAGTTGGAGCCCCTTGAGCGAGTTTCGTATATTGAATTGGAATTTTATATTCAGCTTGTTGAACAAATGTAGTGAAGAAAACAATTAGCAATACTGCTAAAAGTAATATCCCTACAAAAATCCAAGAGTTTGTAAGCTCACTTGCTTTTATGTTTACGAAGTAATCTTCATGTATAGATGAGATTGCTCCAGGAATTGAGGCAATGATACCAGCAAAGATAATCATTGATACACCATTTCCAAAACCTTTATCAGAAATTTGTTCTCCAAGCCAGGTTACAATCACACTTCCGGAAGTTAAGATAATACCAATAATCACATACGTTTGCCAAGTCGGCGACGTTACAAGTTGAATACTTGACAGTGCATTAAATCCTGCTGTAATACCAATAGATTGGATGAAAGCAAGGACTAAAGAAATGTAACGTGTTGCTTGATTTAATTTACGGCGTCCAACTTCACCTTGTTTACCCCACTCCACAAATTGCGGAAGAATATCCATTTGTAATAATTGAACAATGATTGACGCAGTGATATAGGGACTAACACCCAAAGCAAAGACTGAAAATGAACTCATTGCATTTCCAGAAACCAAGTTTAACAAGTTAAGAAATGGTAAATCTGCTAGTTGTTCCAAACTTTGTACGTTGATTCCCGGTACTGTGATATGAGTCCCTAATCGGAAGACAAAAATGATAAACAGAGTGAAAGCAATTTTTTTTCTTACATTTTTAAGCTTAAGAGCTTCTTTTAGAATTTTGAAAAACATAATGAGTTACTCCTATGATTCATGCGAACATAATGAGGGTAAAACTCATTAGATGACTTCTACAGAACCACCTTTTTCAACGATAGCTGCTTCTGCTGCTTTTGAGAATTTAGATGCTTTAACATCCAATTTCTTAGTAAGCTCACCATTTGCAAGAATTTTAACACCTGATTTTTCAGATTTAATAACACCTGCGTTTTTAAGAACTGATGGTGATACTTCTGTACCATCTTCAAAAATATTTAAAGCATCAAGACTTACAAGGGCATACTCTTTAGCATTGATGTTAGTGAATCCGCGTTTTGGAAGACGACGGAACAATGGTGTTTGTCCACCCTCGAAACCAAGACGAACACCGCCACCGCTACGAGCTTTTTGACCTTTTTGACCACGTCCAGATGTTTTACCATTACCAGATGATGTACCACGACCTACACGGTTGCGCACTTTACGAGAACCTTCTGCAGGTTTCAATTCATGAAGTTTCATTTATTTTCTCCTTTTGTTGTACAATGCTAACGCCTTAATAAGGGAAAAGGACTCCCTATTAAGACTCGCCTATACATATTAAGATTAGGCTGGAAATATCTCCAACCTAATACGATTATCAATTATTTTACATCTTCAACAGTTACCAAGTGAGAGATTGCAGTAACCATACCACGGATAGCTGCGTTATCTTCTTTAATAACTGATGAGTTTAATTTGCCAAGTCCAAGGGCAACAACTGTTTTACGTTGTTCTGGTTTGCGACCGATTGGAGACTTAGTCAAAGTAATTTTAATTTGAGCCATGTTATCCCCTTTCTTATGCCAAATCAGAAACAGAAACGCCACGAAGTTCTGCAACTTCTTCAGCACGTTTAAGTTGTTTCAAACCTTCAACTGTAGCACGAACAATATTGATTGGTGTGTTTGAACCAAGTGATTTAGATGTAACATCTGCAACACCAGCTAATTCAATGACAGCACGTACAGCACCACCAGCAGCCACACCAGAACCTTCAAAGGCTGGTTTTAGCAATACTTTTGCTCCACCAAAGTTAGTGAAAACTTCGTGAGGAATCGTTGTACCAGCCATAGGTACTTCAATCATATTTTTCTTAGCTGCTTCCACAGCTTTACGGATTGCTTCTGGAACCTCTTGAGATTTACCAGTACCAAATCCTACGTGACCGTTACGGTCACCGACAACAACAAGTGCAGCAAAACGCATATTGCGTCCACCTTTAACAACTTTTGTAACACGGTTGATTGCAACTACGCGCTCTTCAAGTTCTACTGCATTATCTTTAAATGCCATTATTAAGTGTCCTCCCTATTAGAATTTCAATCCGTTTTCACGAGCTGAATCAGCCAAAGCCTTAACACGTCCGTGATAGAGATATCCACCGCGGTCAAACACCACTTCAGAAATACCTTTAGCTACTGCACGTTCAGCAACAAGTTTACCGACAACAACAGCTTGCTCGGTTTTAGTACCTTTTGAAACGTCTTTATCAAGAGTTGATGCACTTGCGAGCGTTACACCCGCTACGTCATCAATTACTTGAGCGTAGATGCCTGTATTAGAACGGAAGATGTTCAAACGTGGGCGATCAGCAGTTCCAGAGAGTTTTCCGCGAACGCGACGGTGACGTTTTTGGCGGAGTTTGTTTTTATCTGGTTTCGAAATCACAATTTTCACCTCTTAATTTATGATTATTTTATCTTTAATAAAATAGTGACATAAATGCCGCATCATAAGGAAAATAACTCTCCTCATGATAGCAATACATTTATTATTTACCTGTTTTACCTTCTTTACGGCGAACAAATTCACCAACGTAGCGAATACCTTTACCTTTATATGGTTCTGGTGAACGAAGGCTACGGATGTAAGCAGCTGTTTGACCAACAACTTCTTTATTGATACCTTCAACTACGATTGAAGTTGGGTTAGCAACTGTGAAAGTAATTCCTTCTGGTGCTTCAACTTCATCTTGGTGAGATTTACCGACTGAAAGAACAAGTTTAGAACCTTGAAGTTGTGCACGGTAACCAACCCCACGCATTTCAAGTTCTTTTTTGAAACCTTCAGAAACACCAACAACCATGTTGTTCAAGTTAGCACGAGTTGTACCATGGATTGTTTTCATTTCTTTTGAGTCATTTGGACGATGAAGTGTTACTTCAGTTCCTTCAACTTTAATTTCAATATTTTTGTTGAACTCACGAGTAAGTTCGCCTTTAGGTCCTTTTACAGTAACAACATTGTCTTTGTTGCTGATTTCAACACCAGCAGGCAATGTGATTACTTTATTACCAATACGTGACATAGTATTTATATTCTCCTGTTAGATTGTCAAGCCACCTAGTGACCAGTTTTCACGGGGGATAAAATTGATACTCTCAAATCTTAAGACTTGCCTAAGAACTCTGGGTAATCTAAAAATCGTCAATTCTACTAAAAATATAATCAGTGTAGATGTTTTTAATTTACTTACAAAGCTCTTTGTATCTTTATTTTACCAAACGTAAGCAAGCACTTCTCCACCAACGTTCTTTTGACGAGCTTCTTTATCTGTCAAAACACCTTCTGACGTTGAAATGATCGCAATTCCAAGTCCATTAAGAACTTTAGGAACATCTTCACGTTTTGAATAAACACGAAGACCTGGTTTTGAGATACGTTTCAAGTTTGTGATAACACGCTCACCGTTTTGTCCATATTTAAGGAAAACACGGATGATACCTTGTTTATCATCTTCGATAATTTCAACGTTTTTTACAAAACCTTCACGTTTAAGGATTTCAGCAATCCCTTTTTTAATATTTGATGCAGGAACTTCAAGCACTTCGTGTTTCGCTTGGTTTGCGTTACGAATACGTGTCAAAAAGTCTGCAATTGGGTCAGTCATAACCATTTTTATATTTCTCCTCTTACTAGTAGTTTGCAAATGCACTTGCTAGTTAATGTATTGGTGATTAAGCCCTAGAAATTAAGGCTGGGGCAAATATGCTAGTGAAAATGATAGACTCCTAGCGTCTTAAAGAAGCAAGATGATTCCACCATTTACATACGATTTTGAATGCCCTTAGCATTAAAATTTTACCAAGAAGCTTTTGTCACACCAGGAATTTGACCTTTATATGCCAATTCACGGAAGCAAACACGGCAAAGTTGGAATTTGCGGTAAACTGAATGTGGGCGTCCACATTTTTCGCAACGAGTGTAAGCTTGCGTAGAGAACTTCGCAGGGCGTTTGTTCTTAGCAATCATAGATTTTTTAGCCAATTTATTTACCTCCTAAATTATTTTGCAAAAGGCATACCAAGGCCTTTAAGCAATTCGCGACCTTCTTCGTCAGAGTTTGCAGTTGTTACGATTACGATATCCATACCACGAACTTTATCAACATCATCAAAGTTGATTTCTGGGAAGATCAATTGTTCTTTCACACCGAGCGTGTAGTTACCACGTCCATCAAATGATTTTGTTGGAACACCGTGGAAATCACGAACACGTGGAAGTGAAACTGAAACCAATTTATCAAGGAACTCGTACATGCGTTCGCCACGAAGAGTTACTTTAGCACCGATAGCTACACCTTCACGAAGACGGAAGCCAGCGATTGATTTCTTAGCCTTAGTAATAAGTGGTTTTTGACCTGAGATAGTTGCCAATTCAGCAGCAGCTTTTTCAAGGTTTTTAGCGTTGTTTACAGCATCACCAACACCCATGTTAAGAACGATTTTCTCAACTTTAGGCACAGCCATAACTGATGAATAGTTAAATTTCTCTGTCAATGCAGGAATTACTTCGTTAGTATATTTTTCTTTTAAACGATTTGCCATTTATGCTTCTCCTTTCCTTCGTGATTAATCAAGAACTTCGCCTGATTTTTTGTTGTAACGAACTTTTTTGCCGTCAACAACTTTGTAACCAACACGTCCAGCAACACCATTTTTGTCAAGAACTTGAACATTTGATGCGTGGATTGGTGCTTCAACTTCTACGATAGCACCTTGAGGGTTTTCGTTATTTGGACGTTGGTGTTTTTTAACAATCCCAACACCTTCAACAACAACTTTGTTTACTTTCGGAAGTGCTTTAAGAACTACAGCTTCAACGCCTTTGTCCTTACCAGCAATAACGCGAACTTTGTCGCCTTTTTTTACAAACATTTGAGTTTTTCTCCTATAATTTCTTACGCCCTAATGGGCACCCTAGGGAAACCTAGGGGACTTAGTTTGTTTTAGTTAAGATTAAAGTACTTCTGGTGCAAGTGATACAATCTTCATGTAGCCACCTTCACGCAATTCACGTGCAACAGGGCCGAAGATACGAGTTCCGCGAGGCGTTTTATCATCACGGATGATTACTGCCGCATTTTCGTCAAATTTGATGTATGAACCGTCTGGACGGCGTGCACCAGATTTTGTACGAACGATAACAGCTTTGACAACATCACCTTTTTTAACAGCTCCACCTGGTGTAGCTTGTTTGACAGAAGCAACGATAACGTCACCGATGTTAGCAAATTTACGTCCTGAACCACCAAGTACTTTGATAGTCAAGATCTCACGAGCACCGCTATTATCAGCAACTTTCAAGCGAGTTTCTTGTTGAATCATTTCAATTTTCTCCTTTTAGTTTGATTAGATAATAACAGCTTCTTCCACAACTTCTACAAGACGGAAGCGTTTTGTAGCTGAGAGTGGACGAGTTTCCATGATACGAACTTTGTCACCTTCTTTAGCAACGTTGTTTTCGTCATGTGCTTTGTATTTTTTTGAATAGTTGATACGTTTACCATAGACTGGGTGGTTACGTTTAGTTTCAACTACAACAGTGATTGTTTTATCCATCTTGTCTGATACGACACGTCCAACAAGAGTTTTACGTTGATTACGTTCCATTATAAGATTTCTCCTTTCCCAATCTATTATTTAGTTTCAGATTGCACAGTTTTAACACGTGCAATTTGTTTTTTAACTTCGTTCAAACGGGCAGTTTGATCAAGTTGACCTGCTGCAGCTTGGAAACGAAGATCAAAAAGTTCTTTTTTAAGTTCGCTTTCTTTCTTAGCAAGTTCTTCTTGAGAAAGTCCACGAAGCTCTTTAACAAAATCTTTAATTTCTTGAAGTTTCATGTGCTCTCCTTATTCTGCTTCACGTTTTACGAATTTAACTTTAACTGGTAATTTGTGGCCAGCAAGGCGAAACGCTTCGCGTGCTACTTCTTCAGAAACACCAGCGATTTCAAACATTACTTTACCACGTTTAACTGGTGACACCCAACCTTCAGGAGCACCTTTACCAGATCCCATACGCACACCGATAGCCTTAGCAGTGTATGATTTGTGTGGGAAGATTTTAATCCAAACTTTACCACCACGTTTCATGTAACGCGTCATCGCGATACGGGCAGCTTCAATTTGACGGTTTGTAATCCATGAGCTTGTAGTAGCTTGGAGACCGTATTCACCAAAGTCTACTTGTTTTCCACCTTTTGCTTCACCGCGCATTTTACCACGGAATTCACGACGGTGTTTAACACGTTTAGGTACTAACATTTGTTATTTGCCTCCTTTAGTGTTTTTACGAGCTGGAAGAACTTCCCCACGGTAGATCCAAACTTTAACACCTAGTTTACCGTAAGTAGTATCAGCTTCTTCCCAAGCATAATCGATATCCGCACGAAGTGTGTGAAGTGGAACTGTTCCTTCTGAGTAACCTTCTGCACGAGCGATATCAGCACCATTCAAACGACCAGATACTTGAGTTTTGATACCTTTTGCACCTGCACGCATTGTACGTTGGATAGCTTGTTTTTGAGCACGACGGAAAGCAACACGTTGCTCAAGTTGACGAGCAATGTTTTCACCAACAAGATGAGCATCTAAATCTGGTGATTTGATTTCAATAATGTTGATGTGTACTTGTTTTCCAGTCAATTTGTTAAGTTGAGCACGAAGAGCGTCAACATTTGATCCACCTTTACCGATAACCATACCTGGTTTAGCAGTATGAAGTGAAACAATAACTTTATTTACTGCACGTTCAATTTCAATAGTTGAAACTGATGCGTCTGCCAATTCTTTATTGATGAATTTGCGAATTTTAAGATCTTCATGAAGGTAATCCGCGTATTCTTTTTCAGCATACCATTTCGCATCCCAGTCACGGATGATTCCGACACGCATACCAATTGGATGTACTTTTTGACCCACGAGTTTACCTCCTTATTTTTCTGACACAACTACTGTGACGTGAGTTGTGCGTTTGTTGATTGGTGAAGCTGATCCTTTCGCACGTGGACGGAAACGTTTCATTGTTGGTCCTTCGTTTGCGAATGTTTCAGATACTACCAAGTTAGCTTTTTCCAAACCAAAGTTGTTTTCTGCATTAGCAATGGCTGAGTTAAGCGTTTTTTCAATAACACGAGCCGCTTTGTTTGGAGTGAATTTTAAGATTGCGATTGCATCGGCTACGTTTTTGCCACGGATAGTATCCAAGACAAGACGAGTTTTACGAGGTGAAACACGAACTGTACGAGCCATTGCTTTAGCTGAAGTAATTTCTGCCATAATTAATGTTCTCCTTATCTACGTGTTTTCTTATCGTCTGCAGCGTGACCTTTGTAAGTACGAGTTGGTGCAAATTCACCAAGTTTGTGACCTACCATGTCTTCTTGAATGTAAACAGGTACGTGCTTACGTCCATCATAAACTGCGATTGTATAACCGATGAAACTTGGGAAAATCGTTGAACGACGTGACCAAGTTTTAATTACTTTTTTCTTTTCGTCATTTGCTTGAGCTTCAACTTTTTTCATCAAATGCTCATCGACGAAAGGTCCTTTTTTAAGACTACGTCCCATTGTGTAGTGTTCTCCTTTAAATGATGTACCACAACGGCTTGCCCGCTTTAGGGGCTACCGAGTTGGCGGATAGTTGAATTAACTTAACTGTTTTAACTTATTTTTCGTTACGACGACGAATGATAAGTTTATCAGATTTAGCTTTCTTGTTACGAGTTTTAAGACCAAGCGCTGGTTTACCCCATGGAGTAGATGGCGCTTTACGTCCAACTGGTGCTTTACCTTCACCACCACCGTGTGGGTGATCGTTAGGGTTCATTACAGAACCACGAACTGTTGGGCGGATACCTTTCCAACGGCTACGTCCTGCTTTACCAATGTTAACAAGAGATTGTTGTTCATTACCTACAGTACCAACTGTCGCGCGACAAGTTCCAAGAACCATACGAACTTCACCTGATTGAAGGCGAACAAGAACGTATTTACCTTCTTGACCAAGCACTTGAGCAGATGATCCAGCTGCACGGATAAGTTCCGCACCTTTTCCTGGCTTAAGCTCAATGTTGTGGACAAACGTACCAACTGGGATATTAGCAAGTGGAAGAGCGTTTCCGGCTTTAATATCTGCTTCTGGTCCAGAAACAATACGTTGACCAACTTGAAGGCCTTTAGGAGCGATGATGTATGCTTTAACACCGTCAGTGTAGTGTACAAGCGCGATGTTTGCTGTACGGTTTGGATCGTATTCGATTGTTTTTACAACAGCTTCAACATTATCTTTGTTACGTTTGAAGTCGATCACACGGTAATGACGTTTGTGACCACCACCTTGGTGACGAACAGTGATGCGACCGTTGTTGTTACGACCAGCTTTGTTTTTAAGAGAAACAAGCAATGATTTCTCAGGAGTGCTTGTTGTGATTTCTGCAAAATCCAAAGAAGTCATGTTACGACGGCCATTTGTCGTTGGTTTATAAACTTTAATACCCACGTTAATTCCTCCTTAGATTATTCAGCTTCAGCTGCAAACAACTCGATTGCTTTTGAATCAGCTGTAAGAGTGATGATAGCTTTCTTAGTTTTTGAAGTGAAACCTGTGTAACGACCAACACGTTTTTCTTTTGGCTTAACTGTCACAGTGTTTACACTTGCCACTTTAACACCTTCAAACGCAGCTTCAACAGCTTGTTTGATCAAAAGTTTGTGTGCACGTGTATCAACTTCAAAAGTGTATTTACCTGCTTCAAGATCAAGCATTGATTTTTCAGTAATTACAGGTTTTTTGATTACGTCATACAAATTCATTATGCAAGAACCTCCTCGATTGTAGAGATTGCTTCTTTAGTAACAAGAAGTTTGTCTGCGTTTACGATATCAAGAACACTTGCAGTTGTTGCAGTTGCAACTTTAACGTTTTTAAGGTTACGAGCTGAAAGTTCAGCAAATTTGTTTCCTTCTTCAACGATAACAAGTACTTTTGAGTCGATGCTAAGTGCTGAAAGAACCTTAGCGAATTCAGCAGTTTTTGGAGCTGCAAATGAAAGAGCTTCAACAGCTACAAATTTTTCGTCAGCTACTTTAGATGAAAGAACTGATTTCAAGGCAAGGCGACGAACTTTTTGTGGAAGTTTGTATCCATATGAGCGAGGAGTTGGTCCGAAGACAACACCACCACCACGCCATTGTGGTGAACGGATAGAACCTTGACGAGCACGTCCAGTTCCTTTTTGGCGCCATGGTTTGCGTCCGCCACCTGATACTGCTGAACGGTTTTTAACCGCGTGAGTCCCTTGGCGAAGGCTAGCACGTTGGCTGATAACAACATCAAAGACAACTGATTCATTTGGCTCGATACCAAAGATTGCGTCGTTAAGTTCTACTGAACTAACTTCTTTACCAGTTTGGTCAAATAATTTAACGTTTGCCATTTTAACTGTGTTCTCCTTTCTTATTATTTAGCAGCTTTTACTGCTGATTTGATAGTGATAAGAGATTTCTTAGCACCTGGTACGTTACCTTTGATAAGGATAACGTTTTTCTCTGGAACAACTTGAACGATTTCAAGGTTTTGAATCGTCACACGGTTGCCACCCATACGTCCTGCCAAGCGTTTGTTTTTGAAAACGCGGTTAGGCGCAACAGGTCCCATTGAACCTGGACGACGGTGGTAACGAGAACCGTGAGCCATAGGACCACGTGATTGACCATGACGTTTAATAACACCTTGGAAACCTTTTCCTTTAGTTGTACCAGTGACATCAACAACATCTCCAGCTTCAAATGTATCTACAGTAATTTCTGAACCAACTTCTAAGCCTTCAATGTTTTTGAATTCACGAATGAAGCGCTTAGGAGCCGTGTTAGCTTTCGCTACGTGACCTTTGGCAGGTTTGTTACTCAACACTTCGCGTTTGTCGTCAAAACCAACTTGAACCGCTTCGTAACCGTCTGTCTCAACAGTTTTCACTTGAAGCACAACGTTTGGAGTTGCTTCGATGACAGTAACAGGGATAAATTCACCTGATTCAGTGAAGATTTGAGTCATTCCCACTTTTTTCCCTAAGATTCCTTTTGTCATGAGAAAATATTTCCTTTTCTTATTTTTAGTTATTTTAAAAAGTTTTTAGTGAGCGTTTTTCGTGCTCAAAAAAGTTTTTAACGAGCGTTTTTTGTGCTCAAGTTAAGATGCTTAAGGCTTCAACCTCACTGCAAAACAGGAAATCTAATTTGCACAAAGTTTAGCCTATGCCTAATTAGATGAAATCCTACTACAGTTTGATTTCTACATTAACACCACTTGGAAGATCCAATTTCATCAAAGCGTCAACAGTCTTTTGAGTTGGATTCACGATGTCGATAAGACGTTTGTGAGTGCGCATTTCAAATTGTTCGCGAGAATCTTTATATTTGTGAGTCGCACGAATAATTGTGTAAAGACTACGTTCTGTTGGAAGTGGAACTGGTCCAGCTACAGTAGCACCTGTACGTGTTGCAGTTTCAACGATTTTTTCTGCCGCTGTATCAAGTGTACGATGTTCGTATGCTTTCAAACGGATACGGATTTTTTTGTTTGCCATCTTTTTCTCCTTTGCGTCTATTTAAAGTAATAGGCTAGCTCCTCAAGAAAACCAACACTTGTTGCGTGGCAATGCAACCGAGCGTGTCGCAACCTCTTGTATCATAGCTAAAGCTGTTTTTTACAGCACCATAATATGATAACAGAATCAGATACAGGTTGCAAGAGATTTGAGACATTTTTTCAAATTTCTTTTGTAACTTACTTTTTTTAAGTTCTAAAATGAAGTTAGCCACTTGAGTAGCAAAAGAACATCTCAGAGAATTATAATGATAATGTACCACAATAAGCACAGGAGTACCCAGTCATCGGAAGATAGCAGGCTTACTTGGAGCAGCACCACGAAAGACCAAAGATCAACACTTGAGCGTTGGAGATTATGAAATGGATACCGCGCTTCAAACACGTGTAAACAATCTCTGTCTATCAGCTTTAACAGACTGTACGATAAGCCATAAAATGGTTAGACCAATTTTTAACAAACTAGCTGAGGCTGTTAATCAAGCTCTATCTGAGATTCTAGAAAAGCACCCTAGCAAATCGATTGCCGCAGAAGTTCAGTCGCTCATCTGATGTATTTGACCCTGACCCTACTTACGATGCCGCCCTAATGCCTCTTGGAAACGTGGAACAAATGAAAAACATAACCGACTCCGCCGCTGACTAGCAAAAGAGAGCACAAAAGGAACCCTGCAACAGATTGTATTTATTGAATAACTATCCGAAAAAATGCTTGAACGGCTTATCTCCTAGACAATTGTTAATACTAAAGAAAAGCAACCTCCTTCAGAGTTTCATTCCTAATTTTTGAGCCTAGGTCGCAGAAATTCCGTTATTAGTGACAGCAACATTGTCACTAATCATACCACTACGGCGAAAATATCCTTTCAAGCTCACTTCGTTCGCTCTAAACTGCGGAAACTTATTTTGCTATTTGATACATCGTGTTATTTTGTGATTTTGGATGAGTATAACAAGTAGTTAACTTAGTGTTACCATTTAGCGTAACCTACTTTCCTTCAAAATGATCAAAAGACCTGCTTCAACAAGTCTCTTCTTTCTTATATAAGTAAGTTAAAAATACCCATCTGAACAAATTGTCTAAAACAGTTGCCAACCAGACGCCGTTTAAACCGAGGTTAAAACTTATTCCTAGAACATAACCTAATCCTATTCGAACGCACCACATGCCAAAACTTGTCGCATAAAATGGTAACTTAGCATTTCCCAAACCTTGCCAAGTTGCTGTCATGACTAATGTCCCTGCAGTGGCAGGCACTCCCATTAAGGAGAATAAAATAACTGTGTAACTTGCTTGAATAGCTTGATTATTTTCTAAAAAAAGGGCTATTAATGGTGTTTTTAGAAGAAAAATAGCACCTGCTAATCCATACATCATGACTGTCGATAGCCAAAAACTGGTTTTAACTACTTCTCTGACTTGACGAGGATTGCCAGTAGCGTACGTAGCTACTTCAATGACTGTCGCCACAGAGATGGCCATGGCCGGAAGATAGTTAAATTGCGTCACTATTTCACCAATCGCATTTCCTGCAACGACTTCTGATCCAAACGCAACAATGATGGCAATAATGACGACATCACCAGCGCGCATCATGAGCCGTTCTCCTGCTGCTGGGATAACAATCTGAATCAGTTGTTTATCAATTTTCCAGCGAAGGCGTTTGAGGATCTCTTTTGCAGGAAGTTTTTTCATCAGTAGGCCCGTCCCTACTGTTCTCGCCAAAACCGTCGAAGCAGCGACACCGACAATCCCCAAATGAAAGACATAGATAGATAGGGCTGATAAGAGGGCGTTTAGAAGGTTAGTCAGAAGGCTAATTGTCATTGGTAGTTGTGTGTAACCCTGAACACGAACAATGGCCCCCATACTCGTCAACAAGCCTAGACTAGCGATTCCTCCTCCAACTACTGCTAAATAAAGTCCACCTTCTTGAGCGACTGGAAAGGATGTTCCTAGTAACTTAAGAAGCCAAATGTTTCCTACAATAGACACTAGACCTAAGACAAGACTAATAAGACTAGTCAAAAAGAGCGCATCGGACATACTTTGATGAGCTTGATCTATCTTCTTTTGGGCTAAATAGCGTGATAGAACGCTAGAAACTGCCGCACCTAGTGCGATAAAAAGAGCTTGATAGATAGCGATGATGTTATTAGCAATAGAAACACCTGATACAGCGATAAGACCTAGTTGCGCTACCAAGTAATTGTCAACGAAGCCCATTAACATTTGTAAAAATTGCTCTGCCATGGCTGGAAGGGCAATTCGTAATAGTTGTCTTTTTTCTTTCATGGTATTATTTTATCATTTATTATAGAAGAAAAGAACGAGTCATCTCAGTCTTTAACTTTCATCTGGTAACTATCCGAAACAATGTCTTTACCTCTCAAACTCTTATCTGGGTACTGCTTGACGAGAGTCATACCTATTTTTTCTAAAACGGCTTTGCTTGCCAGATTCTCATGATTAGTCACAGCTGTCAAATATCTAATCCCTGGTAAATGGATGGCTAAGGCTTTCAAAGCACTAGCCCCTTCTGTCATATAACCTTGTCCTGCATAATCTTGGTGTAAGGTGTAGCCGATTTCTAGAGTATCGTCTCTATCCGTTGGCTTAAAGCTGACGTTACCAATCAAGCGATCAGAATGCTTCTCAACAATACCGTACTTTCCAATAGGTTCTTTGAGGTTATAAAGAACCAATCCTCTCCAACTGTCTTCCATAGAAGTATGAGGATAAAATGCGTAGCGGAGATTATCATCAGCAGACGTGAAAGCATGGTAATCTTCCAAATCGTCTTTAGTCATGGGTCTCAATCAGAGACGCTCAGTCTCAAGAACAGGGTATTTTGCCAGTTCCGCTAAAATTGACATCAGATTATACTCCTAAATAATCTTCCACTGCTTTTTGCATATCATCTGTCGCAACAACCGTCTTATGACGGACTGGAGTCATCTGTAAATCGCGTACAGCTTTCGGTACTATCACTCCTGATAACTGATGTAGTTGGTCAACCGCTGAAAAATCGTCGCCCAAATCCTCTCCCGTCACCGCCTTAACAGCAACTCTTGGGAATTTATAAGGACTGGCGGTTGAAGCAACAACTGTTGGTGTTTCATCGTTTGTTCTGCTGCGATATGCTCGGTAAACAGCAGAGGCCACTGCTGTGTGAGGGTCCTCAATATAGTTGTTTTCTTGATAAACTTTTTGGATTTCTTCTTCAGTATCAACTTCCGACGCATAGCCTGCCTCGAAAAGATTAAGGATTGATTGGTCAACTTGGTCAAGTTGATATTCCCCTTTTGAAACTAACGCTTCCATAAGCTCTTTAGTTTTAGCAGCATCATTGCCCACCAAGTGAAAAATGAGACGTTCTAGATTTGAAGATACTAGAATATCCATAGATGGGCTGCTGGTCACCTTGAAGTCTCGCTTTTTATCGTAAGTTCCTGTTTGGAAGAAGTCTGTTAGCACCTTATTTTCATTTGAAGCACAAATCAACTTAGCAATCGGTACACCAATCTCACGCGCATAATAGGCTGCTAGGATATTACCAAAATTACCTGTCGGAACCGTAACGTTAATAGCTTGTCCTTTAGCAATGTCACCCGTTTTTACCAACCGAGCGTAGGCATACACGTAATACACAATCTGTGGCACCAAGCGACCAATATTCATGGAGTTAGCGGATGACAATTGAATATGTTGTTCTAACAGGCGAGCACGCAAGTCAGCATCGTTAAACATGCGTTTAACCTCTGTTTGAGCATCATCAAAATTTCCATCGATAGCTATAACATGAGTGTTGGCTCCTTTTTGAGTTGTCATTTGCAATTCTTGAATCTTGCTAACACCATTTTTAGGGTAGAAAACAATGATTTCGGTTCCTGGAACATCCTCAAAACCTGCCATAGCAGCTTTGCCAGTATCTCCTGATGTAGCGGTTAAAATGACAATTTTATTGTCCACGCCTTGCTTTTTAGCCGATGTCGTCAAGAGGTAAGGCAAGATAGACAAGGCCATGTCCTTAAAAGCGATGGTCGATCCGTGGAAGAGTTCAAGATTATAGTGATTGTCAAGTTTAACTATGGGAGCAATTGCCCTTGTGTCAAATTTATCATCGTAGGCATTAGTGATACAATAATCCAGCTCTTCTGATGTAAAATCCTCTAAAAAAGCTGATAAAACTAGTTTGGCCACTTCTTGGTAAGAGGCTTTTTTTAAACGATCAAAATCCAAATCAACTTTTGGCATTTCCAAAGGCGTAAATAGCCCTCCATCAGCTGCTAGCCCCTGCAAAATAGCTTGACTAGCGCTGACTTGATTTTTATCATCACGTGTAGATTGATAGATTAATGTCATAATATTCCTCAGTTATTCTTTTTGTCATTGTCACCTATTTTAACATAATTTTCTGAAAACTTCTCTTTTCATAAGCCACTCTCTCCTATCATCATTATAGCAAGTTACAGGACGTTTGATAATCTTTGCATTCAAAAAAACGTGCCATCTGACACGTTTTCGGAATTATTTTTTATTGGAAATGTTTACCAGATAATGTCACCCAGATGGCTGCAAGGCAACCGTAAACTTTTTCGGACATGTCTTATCTCCCCTTATTCATTAATCTTTGTAATCGTAAGCAATTTCGATAATTTCTTTAAGTTCAGAGATAAGTGGTTCTTTTGGATTAGCTGTTGTACATTGGTCTTCGTACGCTTTTTCAGCTAAACGATCTGCATCAGCTTTCAATTGCTCTTTTGTAACGCCTTGTGCTTTCCAGTTCATATCAATGCCGACTGCTTTACCAAGTTTATAAACACGACGAGCAAGTTCTTCAGCTAATTCAGCGTCATTTTTACCCTCAAATCCCATAAAGCGTGCAATATCAGCATAGTCTTTTTCCGCACGGAAGAAGTCATATTTAGGGAACATCGCATGTTTTTGAGGATCTTTGGCATTGTAACGGATAATGTGTGGCAACAAGATAGCATTGGTACGTCCGTGAGGAATTCCCCATTCACCACCAACTTTGTGAGCGATTGAGTGACAAATACCTAGGAAAGCATTTGCAAAGGCCATACCAGCCATAGTTGACGCATTATGCATTTTTTCGCGTGATTCTTCCGTTGCTTTTTTAACAGATGTTTCAAGGTTTTCAAAGACCAATTTAATAGCTTGAAGAGAAAGTCCACGAGTATAGTCGCTCGCCATAACTGACACGTATGATTCGATAGCGTGAGTCAAGACGTCCATCCCTGTATCAGCTGTAACGCTAGCTGGCACACTCATAACAAGAGCTGGGTCAACAATAGCGATATCTGGTGTCAAGGCGTAGTCAGCAAGTGGGTATTTCGTGTGATCATCACTATCTGTAATAACCGCAAATGGTGTCACTTCTGATCCTGTACCAGATGTAGTTGGAACACAGATAAAGGTTGTTTTTTCTGCGTAAGGAATCTTGTAAGTACGTTTACGGATATCAAGGAATTTTTGTTTTGCACCAAAGAAGCTAACATCTGGATTTTCAAAGAACATCCACATTGCTTTAGCAGCATCCATTGCTGAACCACCACCAAGTGCAATGACAGTATCCGGTTGGAAACGATTGAAGATTTCAAGCCCTTTATAAACTGTGTTAGTTGATGGGTTTGGCTCAACATCTGAGAAAATTTCAATTTTTGGATCATTTGGATTAAGTTCTAACTGCTTGCGAACAAGATCCGCATAACCAAATTGAACCATTCCTGGGTCACAGACCAACATCACTTTTTCAGCTTTGATTTGACGAAGGTAGGTGATTGAGTTTTTTTCAAAGTAAACTTTTGGTGGCAATTTGAACCATTGCATGTTATTGCGACGTTTTGCCAATGTCTTAACGTTAATCAAGTCGAATGCCCCCACGTTGTGTGAAATTGAGTTGTGTCCATATGAACCACATCCTAGTGTCAATGATGGGATCATTTCATTGTAGATGTTACCAATACCACCTTCTGCTGATGGTGAGTTAACAAGAACACGGCAAGCTTTCATACGGATTCCATATTGGATTTGAAGGTCTTCGTCTTCGGTATGGATAACCGCTGTGTGACCAAGTCCACCTAAATCAAGCATTGCTTCAGCTTTGGCAAATCCATCTTTAACACCTTTTGATTTGATAAGTGCAAGGACTGGTGACAATTTTTCACGTGACAATGGGTAATCTGGTCCAGCATCTTTGATTTCTGCAAGCAGAATTTTAGTTCCTTTTGGCACTTTAAGACCGGCTAATTTGGCAATTTCTTCAGCTGATTTACCAACAATTTTAGCATTGACAGCTGTTTTAGCCTCGTTAAGGACAGCTGCTTCCAGTTTTTCGAGGTCTGATTTTTTAGAGATGATAACACATTGGTGCGCTTCAAATTCAGCTTTGACATCATCATAAACTTCTTCATCAACAATAGCTGCTTGCTCTGAAGCACAGATCATACCATTATCAAATGATTTTGAGACGATAATGTCGTTAACAGCACGTTTGATTTTAGCATCAGCTGCGATATAACTTGGCACGTTACCCGCACCAACCCCAAGAGCAGGTTTACCTGTTGAGTAAGCTGCTTTAACCATACCAGGTCCACCAGTTGCAAGTACAGTTGCTACCTTAGGATGATTCATCAAAAGTCCTGTTGCTTCAATAGAAGGTTGATCAATCCACTGCACACAGTTTTCAGGTGCCCCAGCTTCGATGGCTGCATCACGAACGATACGTGCTGCTTCTGCTGAAGATTGTTGAGCTGATGGGTGGAAAGCAAAGACGATTGGGTTACGAGTTTTCAAAGCAATCAGTGCTTTAAAGATTGTTGTTGAGGTTGGGTTTGTGGTAGGTGTCACCCCACAGATAACACCAACAGGTTCAGCAATAGAGATGAGACCTGCTTCCTTATCTTCTGCGATGACGCCAACCGTTTTATTATCTTTAATAGAGTTCCAGATGTATTCTGAAGCGTACATGTTTTTGATAGCTTTATCTTCATATACACCACGGCCTGTTTCATCAACAGCCATTTTGGCTAAAAGCATATGTTTGTCAAGCGCAGCAATCGCAGCTTGATGAACAATATGGTCTACTTGTTCTTGTGTGAAATCAGCCATAGCATCTAAGGCTACAACCGCTTGATCTGCCAAACGATCAATCATCGCTTGAGTGTCAGTCACTTGAGCTGTTTCTGTTACTTCAGTTGTTTTAGTCACCATAATAGACTCCTTTAAAGACATTAACTTTTTATTGTTAAATGTTTCACAATTATTTTATGTGTTAATTATATCACAAATAGACATCTTGTAAAGTGTTTTTGTGAACTTTTTTTCAAACTTTTTTTGTATTCCTTAATTTATTTACCTAAAATGCTTTAGTAGCAAGGTTTTAGCGCTTTAAAATAATTTAAAAATAAAACTCTTCCTAATACTTGTTAGAAAGAGTTGTGATTAATGGGTTGTTATTTGACCTCAATTTTAGCAATAATCCAGTAATACACGGTAATGACTGCTAACAATGACAGAGGGCCGATACCGTTGTAAACAACCTCCGGCAGTTGTGAAAGTATTCTTGGCAAACTATCACGCAGCACTAAAGCTATGATTGCCATACCTATTCCACTTAAAAAATAAATACCAAAGAGAGCGAAAAGAACTTTCCAGCCCCATTTGTAAATGGCAAAACCAAGGATTGCTATGATAAAACAGCCAGCAAAATTTCTCCAAAACTCTGATGAAAAAGTTTGCCACGATGGTAAATGCTCACCTTTTGATACTAAAGAAAGGAAGGTCACTGCTACAACCATTATAGCGTAAGTAAAGAAATTAATGATGAAGTAGTTTTTACGTTTATTACCAAATCTCAAGGCTGAGTCAAAGTCCAACATGCCATCAGCAAAAAAGACGATGAATGACCAAATCGATAGAAAAACCGAGATTACCTGCAAGCTGCCGTTTAGCCAGCTAATCTTTTCCATATTAAACGAGCTATTATCACCAACAAAGAAGGTTAGAACAGCAAAAGCAGTTACGATAAGACCAAAACCAAGCATAATCATCGCTGTCAATTTTAAATGATCTAGGAGTTGCATTCCTCTTAATGTCAATGTTCGTTTCATGATTAGTCCTCCACTAAGTAGTTAAAGAGTGTCTGTAAGTCATAATAATCCACTTTTCCACCTTGTCCAGTTACTTCTTGAATATCCTCTTCAGTAACCGTATCAAAGAGATAAGTTTCTGTCATACTACCTAACTGACGCTGGTGAATGACACGTTTATTAGGAAGAGTTGCATTACTAATGCGGACCGCTCTTTTTTGAATGTCTTCAATATCGTCATCCATCATTAAAGAAGTATCTTTAAGCATAATGACATGCGTTAAGTAGTTTTCAACTTCTTGAATGAGGTGGGTTGATAAGACAATGAGACGCGGGTGTTGAGCGTAATCCTCTAACATAATATCCAAGAATTTCTGACGGTTTACAGAGTCTAAGCCATTGGTTGGTTCATCGAAAACTGTAATTGTTTCACGAGTCGCAAGGCCTAAAATATTATAAACTAAGGTTTTGTTACCAGTTGATAATTTTTTGATTTTAAGTTTGGGATTAAGATTGAACCGTGCCAAGAGATTCTTAGCATAGTCACTATCAAAGTTAGGATACATGCTCGCATAATAACGCATCAAGTTAGTAATCTTACCTTGGAAGATAGTATTATTATCAGCCACAGCACTAGTCACAAAGACAATGTGAGCTAGGTCAAAACTAGTGCTAATGCGGCCATCGTATGACGCAATCATATCGTTGATCATCTTCATCATGGTCGTCTTACCCACGCCATTTCGACCAAGCAAACCGTAAACACCTGATTGATCTTTAAAATCTAAATCAATGTTTTGTAAAACAACTTTTTGACCATACTTTTTAGTAACTTTCTCTAAACTAAGCATCCTTCTCCTCCTTAATCATCTCTATTAGGCGATCTAGTGAAATATCCAATCGTTTAGCTTCCTGTAAAAAGGCCGGGAGCAGCTGCTGACTAAAAGCTTGCTGTCTCTTGCCAATAATCAAATCTCTCGCCTCTGTAGTGACATACATGCCCATCCCTCTTCTCTTGTATAAAATATTCTGAGCCACTAGGTCGTTCAATCCTTTACCCGCTGTTGCAGGATTGACTTGCATCATTTTGGCAAATTCATTGGTTGATGGAACTTTGTCATCAACCTTAAAATGCCCACTTAAAATCTCATCTTCAATCATTTGTGAGATTTGCATGTAAATGGGTACTGATTCATTCACATCTACACCTACCTTCTTTATGTTAAATAGCCATTTGGTGTTGTGGTTGATTACTCAACTAACTAACCTGTACTTTAAGTATAAACCCAGAAGCAAAATATTGCAAGTCTTTTCTTCAAAAATTATCAATGATGTCAAATCGCGGAACCTTATCTCAATGCTCTTATCCAAAAGAGTAACTCTTAAGGGGGCAAACAGTCTATTTTTGAGTGATTAGTCTTTTTTAAAACAAATGAAAAAACAATGTCAAAGTAGAAAAATTCCTAGATTGACATTGTTTATAAGAGTTATTTTTTAGCGGGTTGTTTAGCAACTTTTTCAACAGCTTTTTGAACCGTTTTAACATAGAGGTTGGCACCTGCTGTACTGGTATCTGAATAGTGAACACCATCAGTGTTGCCCCAGATTTCTGGATGATTGATGGCTGTCTTGTACCAATCCGCAACTTCAACGTATTTGTATTTTTTAGCTAACTTCAATTCATAGTCTCTCAGGGCTTTGACATCCCCCATCGCTTTAGCATTATATGGTGTTACAAAGACTAAGCGGTGCCCTTTAGGTAGGGCTTTGATGTATTTCTGAGTTTCGGCTTCATAGCCAGCTGTTGAATTCACACCAACAGCGATGACGACTGTACTTGACATGGTGCCAGTTTTCGCCTGATTTTCAAAGATAGCAAAAGTATCTTCAAAATTTCGGCTGACAGCAGCATCCAGCTGTACGTTGGGCATTATTTCCTTAAAGGCATTCTGTGACCGAAGAGCAACAGAGTCTCCAATGACTGTGACATCACTCAAGGCATCGACGTCTCCCGCAGTGACCATATAGGATCGTGTCAAACTATTTTGCGATTGTTTAAGGGAATTGACCAAAAGCTCTGATTCAAATTGACCAACTTTTGGTGCTGTCGCACCAACAATGACTAGCAGAAATGATAGGGCTGCACCTATTCCAGCCAAGATTTTCCAGTAGGGTTTCAAGTCTATTTCTAAACCGAGGATACGAGGAATTTTCCCCGCAATAAATGGCTCCAAAATATAGAAAGAGAGGGTCGAGAAGAGAATAGAGAAAAACATGGTGAGGGTGACTGCTAGCCAGTTAGGAACAAGTTGGCTAAAAATCACATAGAAAGGCCAGTGAAATAGGTAAAGTCCATAACTAATATCCGCAAAGTAAGTAATGACCACAGGCTCTTTAGCATTTGGTGTCTTTTCATGTAAGACACGAGCCGCGTAAATCATTGTCGAGGCAAAAAGAGTTGCCAAAATAAAACCAAAAAGGAAGGTTAAGATATTATTGAAATCTAGTGCAAAAGTTAGCAGTAACAAGAGCAAAAAACTACCCGCCATATAGGCGACGACACGGTTAAGTGACCAGAGTTGGCAGTTTCGTTTGAAACGATGGGTAACTTCTGAAATACCAGATATGGTTGCAAAGATGGCTCCTAGATAAAAAGCAAAACTATGACTAATGGTTGAGTAGTAAATCAGCGACAGGTTATCTGTGAAGAAAGCTCTGATAAACATACTCAAAAATCCCAGTCCCAAAAGGACTGATGAGACCATGAAAATCATTCCTCTGAACTTAATTGGTGTCAGATTACGCTTTGAAAGTAACCAGACAACCAAGGCCCAGAAAATATAGAAATGCACTTCAATCGCCAAACTCCAAGTATGAACAAAAAGATGAGGAATAAACTGACTTTCGTAACTGCTGCCTGTAAAAATCTCGTAGAAATTAGTCGTAAAACCAAGCGCTGCTGCTGCTTGTTTACCAATATCAGCGACAAAATCTGACTTGACTAAAAACGTAAAAGGAATCGTTACTAAAACCATTAAAACCAAAGGAGGGACGATACGATAGAAACGGCGTTTTAAAAAACCAATGATATCAAAGGCTTCTGACCGACTGTATTCGTCAATGACTAAGGCTGTGATTAAGAAACCAGAGAAGGTAAAAAACACATCAACCCCAATAAAACCACCTGGAAATTGCACTTTAAAGAAGTGATACAAAAGGACTAATAAGAGGCCAGTCACTCGAACTAGCGAAAACCATTTTATTCTCATTTTTGATAAATTCCTTGCTTAAATTCCCCTTTGTAAGTCTTGCCAGAACTTGTTTTCAAAGCGCCCTGTCCATCTGCCTGCCCTTTTTTAAACTCGCCTGAATAAGACCAACCTTTAGCCGCCGTATAGGTGCCTTGTCCATTAAAGACACCATTTTTAAATTGACCTTGGTAACTATCCCCATTATCGTAGGTCAGCTTCCCTTGTCCATTCATTCGGTTATTAGCGACATCGCCATTATAAATGATTCTATGATTATCATACGTCAAAGTTCCCTTGTGTTTTAGAGGGATCAAAAAGACACTTAGACCTAGGATAATAATAAAGGCAACGGTTACGAGTTCAATCGTCGTTCTTGTCAATTTTATTTTTTTAATATCTTCGATGAGCTGTTTCATAATGTTCTTTCTTCGTTTAGGATAATTCTTCTAACCAAGTTTGGCAGCCTTTACGGATGAGGGTATGGGTCTCTTCAAAATCGCCAGTATACCAAGGATCTGGTACACCACCGTCACAAAAGAGGTGGATTTTGTTGTCAAAGCGTCCTGCAGAAAGCTGACGTAAATCTGCCACATTCTGCTCATCCATACCAATAATCACATCAAAATGAGTCAAGTCGTCTAAAGTCACCTGCTGAGACGTTTTGGAAGTATCATAGGTATAGCCTTTTTCTTTAAGAATCGCTTGTGTTCCTCTGTGAATAGGATTACCATGTTCCCAAGAAGACGTCGCACGACTCTCGATCTGCCAATCCGCATCGACAAGAGCCTTCATCACAAACTCAGCCATGGGACTGCGACAAATATTACCAAGACAAACAAAACATACTTTTTTCATAAGAAACTCCTTAGTAACATTATAACAGAAAAGTAAACAGGAAAATACAGAAAAATCATGTGGGGAGGGGTGTCGATATTAATCATTATAATCTCCACCACTCAACTGTTGACACCAGGGGCATTCCCTTAGTTTGTAACACAATAAGAATAGCAACAACAATACTAATGACAACTACTTTTTTTAAAAATTGATACATTTTTTACTCCTATGTTTAAGTGATGATTTTATTTTAAGTTAAAACACCTAATATCAACATGTCATAAATGTCATTGAGTATTCGTAAAAAAAGATGAGTCTACTTAATAAACTCATCTCTGCATATCTTTGTTCCACTCAATTGCTAACTGTTCTTCCAAGTAACTGTCATCAGTCATTTTAGCAAAAAGCATCGCTTTATCATAACTACTCTGCGCATCTTCTTGGTTTCCCTCAACATATAATCTGTACTTCCATTCTAAAACTTTCTGAATTGGCAACCTGCTATAATCTTTTGTCTTATCCATTGTGTAATCAATTAAGGTTAATACATCATCTAAAGCTACCAATTGATCATCTTTCAGCGAGATAGCATACATTGTAATCAAAACCTGTGTCAATACAATCAATTCATCTACTGTAAATTCTTTAGACTGACTACCAAGTTTTTCAAATAAGCGATTGTTAAATAATGGATCCGAATACTGACCTTCGAAACCTTCGAAATCAAGATAGATTAAATATAAATTTATTAGAACTAAATCATTCTCATCATATCTTTCTTTTACCTTAGTTTGTTCAAAATAATCTCCCAAAATACTGATCCCAAAGTTGAAGTTCTCCGTTATTAACGAGTCTTGTGTTGCTTGTAAAGTGTCAATCACCAACTTTTCCACTTCTGGAAGTTCATCGTAATAATTTTCATAAATGGTATCAAAATATTTTTCTTTAATTGCTATTCGAGCGGTATCAGAATAAGTTGGCACTCGTAAGATATGATGTTTTAATTCTAAATATTCTTTGGACAATTCTAATTTTTCACCATTCGTTAGAAATTGAAGTGAAACACCTAATCGGTCAGCAATAAACATCGCTGTTCTAATATTTGGCAGTGACTGTCCAAGTTCAATTCGAGCTAATTGTCTAACCGATAACTCTGATTCATCCATACAAAATTCTTCACGTGTTAACTGTCTTTCATTCCTTAATTCTTTTAATCGTTTCCCAAAATTTATAATCATATCACTCTCTCCTTTCTTTCTCTTCTATATTATATCATGTTTGTTTCATTTATTTATCATTATTTAGACAAATAAAAAAGGAACATCAATATGTTCCTTTTTTTATTATAATCCGAGACGTTCGAAGACTTCATCTACACGTTTGGTATAGTATATTGGATTGAAGAGTTCATCCAGTTCGTCTTGATTTAGGAGAGAGGTGATTTTTTCATCTTTTTCTAATAGTGGTTTGAAGTTAACCTGATTATCCCATGCATAGGCTGTTTTTGGTTGCACCAAATCATAAGCTTCTTCACGTGTCATTCCTTTTTCAATCAATTTGAGCATAACACGCTGACTGTAAATGAGACCGAATGTTGAATTCATGTTACGGAGCATGTTATCTGGGAAGACGGTTAGGTTTTTGACAATATTGCCAAAACGATTGAGCATGTAGTTAATGAGAATGGTTGTGTCTGGTGTGATAATACGCTCTGCTGACGAGTGAGAGATGTCACGCTCGTGCCAGAGGGAAACATTCTCATAAGCTGTCACCATGTGGCCGCGGATGACACGAGCTAACCCCGTCATGTTTTCAGATCCGATCGGGTTACGTTTGTGAGGCATTGCTGAACTACCTTTTTGGCCTTTGGCGAAGAATTCCTCCACCTCACGCTGTTCAGACTTCTGAAGTCCACGAATTTCAGTCGCCATGCGTTCGATAGAGGTGGCAATGCTAGCTAGCACCGCAAAATACTCAGCATGAAGGTCACGTGGAAGAACCTGAGTTGAGATTTCTTGCGGACGGATACCAAGTTTGCCACAGACATATTCTTCCACGAATGGTGGGATGTTGGCAAAGTTCCCCACTGCACCTGAAATCTTACCTGCCTCAACACCAGCTGCTGCACGCTCAAAACGCTCTTGGTTACGTTTCATTTCACTATACCAGGTGGCCAATTTAAGACCAAAAGTTGTTGGCTCAGCATGAACACCGTGCGTACGACCCATCATGATAGTCATCTTATGCTCACGCGCCTTGTCAGCCACGATATTGGTGAAATTTTCAAGATCCTTGCGGATAATATCATTAGCTTGCTTGTAAAGGTAACCATAGGCCGTATCTACCACATCCGTTGAGGTCAAACCATAATGAACCCACTTACGCTCCTCACCGAGGGTTTCAGATACCGCCCGAGTAAAAGCCACTACATCATGACGTGTCTCCTGTTCAATTTCAAGAATACGGTCAATGTCAAAATCCGCATTCTCACGAATTTTCACCACATCCTCTTTTGGAATCTCACCCAACTCAGCCCATGCCTCGTCAGCGAGAATTTCTACTTCAAGCCAAGCACGGTATTTATTTTCTTCACTCCAAATGTTCGCCATCTCCGGGCGGGAATAACGTTCTAGCATAATTAAGATACCAAGGGCGACAAGAAAGCGACTGAATTTTAGGAAATCAACGACGGACGCTTGCGTCCTAGGCGTTTTATCTAAATTCCGAGCTTTCCGCCCGGGTTCAATTGCACTAGCTTGTGCCTTTCCTTTCTGATGTTTAATTTGTATTGTAGAGATGAGTTAGCCCGAGTTCAACTACTCAGAAACACCCTCACTCCTTTCTTTTTCTTAGTTTTTAGAAAAAAAGCAAACTTACCTCTAGGTCACATTTTTCTTTTTTGCCTAGTTCGTAGCCTGTATTCAGCTCAACAAATACGAGTACCTAAGTTTCTTTCCTTTTTAATTTATAGTCAAAGGAATTAACTTCTAGGCAAGGAATTTAGACGCAGACAGTACTTAAATACGATAAGTCGAAAGTGATAGTATATCACAGTTAATTCAAAAGACTAGCAAATTGGGTTACCGCTGTATTTTGGAAAAAGGAGACCTTAATTTTTACCAAACTTACTGCCTGAGGTCAAGTCCTCTATGATCCTAGTTCAAATCATAACCCTAAGAATCACCATCTTCATCATAAAAAAATCACTAAGATTGTCTTCTGTGAAAACAAGAAACACATCCTCCATAGCAAGTGACAACTTCAAGTAGGGAAGATTCTTCATTATTGACACTGAACTAGCTCTCTCACCGATGAAACTAATTCTTCTTTGAATGGATTGGTTTTGTAAAAATAAACAACATCGCTTGCCATCTTTCTACCAATCTTTGATACCACAGAGTTGTAGAAAAAATCGTCAAACCAGATTCTTCTGTCATCTCACGAATAATCGAATCTGTGAATGATTCACCAGTCCCCACTTGTCCACCTGAAATAACACTTTAGCCAATCGATCCCATATTGGTAAAATGAACAGTTTCAACGGTTAGAGGCCAAATTCCTCAACCTCATCAGGCTTTTCACTAAACAAAGTCACATGTCCCATTTTGCGGTTGTGCTTCGATTCTAGTTTACCATAAAGGTGGAGGTGAGCGCTAGAGTTATTTTGGACATAGGCTTGAGCTACTGGCATAATGTCAAAGTGCTCACCATTGACAAAAGCAAATAATGAGAATTCCCCTCCCTCCAAGAATTCTTCGATGTCCACGCACCACACACGCACCAGAGCCACCAAATTTTTTGTTCAAAAGCATAAATGAAACAAAAACATTATAAGCCTTATTTCATAAACATTATCAAGCAATAAAACTGTTATTGATTCACAAAAAACCACCGGCATAGCCAGTGGTTCTCGGAGATTATGAAAAAGTTATTTAGGAATGCCTATATTATAGTCGAGCTTTCTTAAATTTTTCTAAACATTAGTGTTAACCCACTCATCTCTAGCTGCTAATGCCTAATCATTAAAGGATACGTGCACGTGGTCATAATGATTAGCCGTAACACCACCTCGATCTGGCATCGGATTCCAAGTATTCGCTGGTCCATAAATGCTGTTGTATGGTGAGTAAAAACGTTGCTTCCAGATAATATATGAGATACCGCGACTAGACATATTGTTAATAGCATCTTGTGCGACCTGATCCCCTAAAGCAGAGCTTTCAGGCACCATAAAGTCCACCGCTAATCCCTTACCGTGATCGTCATTTGAGCCTGCTCGATAAAGACTAAATGACCTAATACCATATTTGGCAGCAACTTCTTCCTTGTATGCTGCTACTTGTGGCCTTAGTCCTGCATTAGCAGGATTTGATGTCGCTTGAGCAAAACTGGTCGCCGTTTGGCTTGCTGGGCTTGCTGTGTTAGAAGCTGGCAAAGTTGCCGTCGTTGGGGTTTCTGATGCTGATTGGCTTGCTGTCGCTGAAACCACTTGAGAGACCGCTTCACTGACTGTTGCCATAGATTCAGATGTCGCTGTGCTTACCGAAGTTTTTTCCAAAACTTGTGAAGAGGCTTCTGCTACGGTTGGCAATTCTGCCGATTCCGAAGTGGCTTGAATTGATGTTGACGTCTCTGAACTTGCTTCTGGGATGACTTCTGATGCCATAGCAGCGCTGTCTTGCGCACTTTCTGATAGAAGTTGATTTGCCTCTGATATCTCTGATATTTCAGAACTTCCTTCAAGAGAAGCTGGCGCATCTGTATCAGTGTCTTCAGAGCTTGCCCTATTATTTTGGACATCAGGATCTAACGTAGCTTCTGAGTCAGTATTCGCAGAATGTGAACTTACTTCTGAAGAAGCTGGTTGGCTACTTACTTCATCCGTAGAAACTGTTAAATCGTCCACTTGGACCGTCTGGTCATCTACAACAACTTCATTTTTAACCAAGTCAGCAGAAGCTACCATGCCTTCTTGTCCCTCATGCACAGCTGGTGTTTGGATTTGAACGGATGTTACATCATTGTTTTCATTAACAGTTGTTGTTAAAACCGTCTCTGGAAAAATCAAATCAATATTAGCAATGTTATTGATATTAGCCAGAATATTCATATCAATCCCCATGGCTTCTGAGATAGTACTCAAAGTATCACCATATTGAACCGTATAAGTCGACCTTTCGTCCGCATTGACAATGTCTGATTTGATCTGCTCAACGCTCCGGGGTGTCCATGGCATTTCTTCAGCATGTACAGCTAGTCCTGAAGCTAAAGATAGGGTTACAGTTGATGCTAAAAGCATTTTTTTTGAGATATTCATTTTATTACTACCTATTTCTTTTTGATAACTCTACACATCTTAGCACAAATTTGAAAAAGAAAAAGTGGTTGGGGAGTTCTTTAAAGAAACTGTTGCTCTTCTGTAATATTAGACTTGTTTGTCATAATAAATGAATTTCCCTGTCATTTTCTGATATTTTTTCAGAAAAATTGTCACTTCTTGATTTATTTGCCGAATAAATAAGCAGGAGGATATTGAATGACATTAACATCTAAGTTTACAACTGCAAGTGCTCTTGCCTTAATCTTAACTGGAACCGCATTATCATCTGGACAATCTGTCGCTCAAGCCGCTGTTCTTGGTGATAACTATCCTACCCAATGGAAATCTGGGTGGGGGGCTGATAGTTGGGGAATGTATAAGAGGCAGTGTACTTCCTTTGTAGCTTTTCGTTTGAGTTCAGCCAATGGGTTTTCCCTACCAGGTGGTTACGGAAATGCCATTACCTGGGGTGGGGTTGCCAAAGCTCAAGGTTACCGAGTGGACATGAACCCTGCGGTCGGTTCTGTCGCTTGGTTTGGTAATGGTGTCAACGGAGCAGGAGGTTACGGTCATGTTGCCTGGGTGGCTGATGTGAAAGGAGATACCGTTACCATTGAAGAGTATAACTTTGATTATGGTCAGGGCCCTGAGAAATACTGGAAGCGCAGTTTCCATAAAAGTCAGGTTTCTGGCTATATCCACTTTAAGGATTTGGGACCTACCTCAGTAGGAACAACAACCACGTCCCCTATCATAACAAACCATTCGATGGCATCAAGTGGAACACACCATTTCACCAGTCGTACTTCTATCAAGGCTGAACCAAAGATGACAAGCCCAGAATTAGCATATTATGAAAAGGGACAATCTGTTATCTATGATAAAACTTTAGAAGCCGATGGCTATAAGTGGATTAGCTATATTGCCGGAAGCGGGATGCGACGTTACATTCCAATTAGTCAACTTCAAAAAACAGCGAGTGTTGCCAAACCAGCTGCCGAAACGCCTGCCCCAAAACCTGTTTCTAAGGCACTGGCTGCAAATGGAACTTACCATTTCACCAGTCGTTCATCTATTAAGAATGAGCCAAAACAAGACGCTGCCGAAATCGCATTTTACGACAAAGGACAGTCTGTTCATTACGACAAGACCTTGGAAGCTGATGGCTATAAGTGGATTAGTTATATCAGTGGTAGTGGGATGAGACGTTATATTCCAATTAGTCCACTCCAAAAAACAGCGACTGTTGCCACACCAGCTGTTGAAACGCCTGCCCCAAAACCTGTTTCTAAGGCACTGGCTTCAAATGGAACTTACCATTTCACCAGTCGTTCATCTATTAAGAATGAGCCAAAACAAGACGCTGCCGAAATCGCATTTTACGACAAAGGACAGTCTGTTCATTACGACAAGACCTTGGAAGCCGATGGCTATAAGTGGATTAGTTATATCAGTGGTAGTGGGATGAGACGTTATATCGCTGTTGAGAAGTTAACGAGCCAAAACACCTCTAAAACAGTTAAATCAAGTTCATCTGAATCAAGTAAACCAAAAACTCAATCCTCGACTAATTCAGCTACTATTGCCGTCGGAGACACTATCAAGTTTTTAGGAACCTTCAAGGTAACAGCTAATGTCAGTGGCGGCTATCTTATTTCAAGTTCAGATCTAGCCGGTGGTATGCCATCTGCACTAAACTACTTAGACCCTACTCCAGTTATTGAAACGAATAAGTCTGGTAAAAAATCTGGGGATCAAATCTTATATCCTGGTGAATATTTCAGTATTCCTGGAAAATACAAAGTTTCAAAGGTCGATAAAGCAAGCAATGGGATTTGTGTTAAAATCGGAAGCCGAGATACTTGGGTAACCATGTCTAAAGTAAGTAAACAATAATCAACTGACTACATTGAGCTTTTCAGTTCTCTCATAACTCATACTCATTTCTAAATACAACTGAAAACTCATAAAAAAGCCCTCTTTCTTAGGATAGAGGGTTTTAGTATTTTGTCTTGCAAAAAGAACCCAAAAAAGCCCGGATAGTCCGAGCTCTTAAGAGATTATGAAAAAGAATGCTCACACTAGCTAGCTATCGCTAACTCTTGCAGACATATTATTTAGGAGTGACTATAGTATAGTCCCACTAGCTTAATCACAACTTAAACTTTTCTTTCACAAACCTTAAATCTTAATGCTTAATGACGAAAATGTCTTACCCCTGTGAAGACCATAGCAATGCCATGTGCATTTGCCACATCAATCGACTCTTGATCACGTATAGAGCCTCCTGGTTGGATAATAGCCTTAATGCCTGCTGCAGCAATTTCTTCAATATTATCCGCAAATGGAAAGAAAGCATCCGATGCCAAGACTGCTCCACCTAGACGATTCTTAGCCTGTTCCACTGCAATACGCACTGAAGCAACACGATTTGTTTGACCAGCTCCGATACCAAGTGTCATGTGGTCATTGGCAATTAAGATACCGTTTGATTTGACATATTTGATAGCTTTCCAAGCGAATTCCATAGCTCTTACTTCTTGCTCAGATGGTTGAGAGTCAGTCACTACTTGCCAATCAATTGAGTTTTCTTTAACGACGTCTTGATTTTGCAACAAAAGACCACCAACAACCCCTGTGTATTCAGCTTCGATGCCACTCTTATCTTGCGCATCAAAGGCCAATTCTAAAATACGGAGATTTTTCTTTTTATGGGTCAAAATCGCTAACGCTTCTTTGGAATAAGACGGTGCGATGATGATTTCGAGGAAAATATCATGCATCTTCTCAGCTGTCGCGGCATCCACTTCACGATTAAGAACGACAATACCTCCAAAAATAGAAATCGAATCAGCTTCATAAGCGTAATCCCAAGCTGTCTCAAGATCATCAGCTTGCCCAATACCACATGGGTTCATATGTTTGAGAGCCACAACGGTTGGACGATCTTTAAAATCGCGGATGATGCGAATAGCTGCATCAGCATCGCGGATATTGTTAAATGATAAAGCCTTACCGTTAAGCTGTTTAGCTGACGCGACGGAGTAATCAGTCGGAATGGCTTTTTGGTAGAATTCAGCTGCCTGCTGAGGATTTTCACCGTAACGCATTGCTTGTTTGAGGTCGAAAGTCAACGTTAATTTTTCTGGTTTTGTCTCTCCAACTTGTGCTGTAAAATATTCCGCAATAAGAGCATCGTAAGCTGCTGTATGACGGAAAACTTTAGCGGCCAAAGCCTGACGAGTTTCATAAGCTGTATCGCCAGCTTCTTTCAATTCTCCCAAAACAGACGCATAATCATCTGGGTCCACCAAAACGGTGACACTCGCATGATTCTTAGCTGCCGAACGCAGCATTGAGGGACCACCAATATCAATGTTTTCAACGGCTAAGTCATAAGTCACCTCTGGACGACAAATAGTCTCTTTGAAAGGGTAAAGATTGACAACTACCATATCGATAAGTTCAATATGATTATCCTTAGCTGCCTGAAGATGATTCTCTAAATCACGACGAGCCAAAAGTCCACCATGGATTTTAGGGTGAAGTGTCTTGACACGGCCATCCATCATCTCTGGAAAACCAGTTATATCATCAATGGCAATGGTAGCAATCCCAGCCGCATCAAGAGTTGCCTTAGTCCCACCAGTTGAGATAATATCCCATCCTAGTGCTTTAAGTTCTTGGGCAAATGCAACAATGCCTGCTTTATCTGAAACTGAAATAAGTGCTCGTTTCGTCATCATTAAAATACCATGTCCGACAAGAAGGCGGCTGAACCATCAAAAACGCGATGGTTCAAAACATCTAGTAGACTTTTTCAAGCATTCAAAATCACCTGAAAGTATCCATGAACGCTTTTTCAACCTTCTGAACGGGGTCAATTCCTTTCATCCTACTTTATAGTTACTATAATATTTTCACTAGAGGTGATAAATTGCTGTTTTTAAGCGCCAAATCATCAAAATGATGATTTACCAATCAATTTCATAGGCTGAATACTCATACGATAATTGATAGCCAAGTTGCTCAGCTAGGCTAAGCGATGCTTTAGTATGCGCATCCCAGCTAGGATATAATTGCTTATCTAAACAAGCTAACATTAATTGGGCAGCAACTACCCTAGCAAGCCCTCTTCGTCGATAATCTGGATGGGTGTCAATCTCAATGTCAATACCTTCTTGATAACTAGAATAAGAAGAAGCCCCCGCAACTAGCTTATCCTGATGGAAAATGGCATAGCCCAAGCCGTCTTTAGCATAATGGTCGTAATCCTTATAATTAGCCACTAAATCCTCTGACCATGCTTCCTTTAAACAGTCATGATAGCTTTTTTCATCAATTTGACAAAGACTAAATGAGTTTGATAACTGTTCAACAAACCTCTGCAACATTTCAATATCAAAGAGAGTATCCTTTTTGGTTGCATATCTTGTAAAGACACGCGCTCGATCTCCATAAGTCGATTCGATTAAAGAAGCCCAATCCTGACTCTGTGGAACGAAAATAATATCCTCATATCGGCAACCTTCTATAAAATCAAGATAAGGCCGCCCTGCTAAAAACGCAAACGAAGCCTCACGTCCTAACTTTGCCATAGCTGACTGCGGGTTTAGCAAATCATCTACAAAAATCTCTCCCATCACACCTTGCAGACAGGACAAAATCATCGTTTCTGGCCAATTATCAAAGAGGGAGTCAACAAGCTTAGTATTATCTAATTTTTTCATAATATTATTGTAGCAAATAAACAAGAATAGTGGCTATTTTAGCCCCAAAACACGCAGCACCTGAGGGTAAAGACAATGTTCATACTCATGAATCCTTGCTTCAAAGGTCTCAATAGTATCATTATCAAGTCTCGGCACGCGCACCTGCTTGATGATTTTTCCAGTATCAACACCAGAATCAACCCAATGGATAGTCACGCCAGATTCATTAACACCAGCATTCCAAGCTTCCTCGATACCGTGAGCTCCTGGAAATTCTGGTAAGTAGGATGGGTGAATATTGATAATTCGTCCTTCATAAGCTGATAAGAGGGTTGGACCAACAATTTTCATATAGCCTGCTAAGCAAACCAAGTCAATGTCATGTTGTTTCAGCAATTCTACGATAGCCTGCTCATAGGCAGCCTTGCTAACAAACTCTTTAAGTTCAAAAGCATAGTTTTTAACTCCAAGCTTTTGAGAACGCTCCAGAACGTAAGCATCCCGATGATCCGAAAAGACGAATGCCACCGGAAAGTTCTCCGCAATAACTTGAAAATTGGAACCCGAGCCAGAAGCAAAAACAGCAATCTTCTTGCTCATCACTTTATCACCACGCTAACACTAGTTTTTTTCACGATACGACCGATTTCATAAACTTCTTCGTCAACTAAGTCTTTGATCTTGTCAATATTTTCAGGTTTGACAGCCATCACGAGACCAATACCCATGTTGAAGACTTCAAACATTTCTTCGTGCTTGATGCCACCATATTTTTCCAATGTTTTGAAAATAGGCAATACTGGAAGATTGCTTTCATCAATCTCAGCAGCCAAATCATTCGCAAACTAGTTGCTGGTGTAATAAGTAAATCATCCTCTTGTCGCTGCTGGCGAATGACGTTTACAACCGTATCATAAATAGCTTCCCTAGTCATGACCTTCCTCCTCAGCAAAAGCCTCAACTAGTTGATACACAACATTAGTTTCTAACATAGTTCTGATTTGTTTAATCGTATGGTAAATAGCCTTCTCATCACTAGACCCGTGAGCTTTAACTACAGGAGCCTTTAACCCAAACAAGACTGCTCCACCAGCTGATGAATAATCCATAGTATCTTTCAACTGATACAAACTATCTTTCAAGAATAAGGCTCCAATCTTAGCCTTGAAGCCACCTGATTTAATAACGGATTTAAGACTACCCATGAGATTGATAGCAGTTCCTTCAATCGCTTTAAGTACTGCGTTTCCCGTGAATCCATCTGTGACAACAACATCAGCCACATTGTTCATCAAATCACGCGCTTCTACATTACCCACAAAATGAATGGAAGAGTCGCCTGCAAGCAAGTCATAAGCTTCCTTATGAAGTGGATCCCCCTTAGTCGCTTCTGTACCATTATTCAAAAGACCGACACGAGGTTGGTCAATCCCCCGCACATTCTTAGCATAAAATGAACCAAGGATAGCGTATTGTAGTAGATGCTTTGGTGTATTTTCCGCATTAGCCCCTAGATCCAACATATCAAAACCGTTACCATCCGTCGTTGGCAGAGTTGACATAAGACCTGGACGATCAATTCCCTTAATGCGCCCAACTACAAAGAGACCTGCAGCTAAGAGAGCTCCTGTATTTCCCGCTGAAAGAATGGCATCTGCTTGTCCGTCCTTTACTGTCTTAGCTGCTAAGACCATCGAAGCATCTTTCTTGCGACGAATAGCCTTGGCAGGCTCATCATCAGAATTAATTTTTTCACTTGTGTGAACAATCGTAACACGCTCACTAGCGGTCAAATGCTCACGGATTTTCGCCTCATCACCGTAAAGTTGAATCTCAATATCTGAAAAATCTTGGATAGCACGATTAACACCTTCAACAATCGCCTTAGGAGCCTGATCACCACCCATAGCATCAACTGCAATACGTTTCATGATTTTACCTCATTACTTCCTTTTCTTTTGAAAAATAGCAGAGCTTTTACCTGAATGTCTTCTATTATAGCATCTTTTCATTTGATTTTCAGACTCTACATCAGCCCTACTTCATGATATCTCCCCACTTACTGAGATCATCAATAAATGCCTTACTTTTCAAATGTAAGCCTACATAATCCTCATAGATAACATCTACAAACTGCCTTAATTTAGCTTTCATATCTTCCTTGAGTGAAATACTCCTTAACTCATCAAAAGAGATAGCTTGAAAGCGATCCAGTAAAAAAAGAACATTGGGATCCAAGTAAGCCCGTTTTTCATCCTTATCATAGTGATCAGGGCAAAGAAGACCTGAATAACGAAAGGAAAAATCGAAAGGCAAACCAACACGATGACAAAAAACACACTCATGAAAATTTAACTGAACCCCGAAGCGTTCCAATATTTGAATCTCAAAAATCAAGGTCAACACTTCATAGTCTAAGCCGTCATCCATCAACCGTAATGTTTTTTCTAAAAAAGCAAATAATGGCGCATCTACCTGATTATCTGGAATGGCAGCATCCGCTAAGGCCATAATATAGGTTGCATAGGATAATTTAAACAAATCTTCGTTAATAGACTTGTAGATTGTTACTTCCCGAAAATCATCAATATAAGACAGACCACTGTCATTTAATTTCAGAAGAAAATCAGCCACAGTAAGTGGCTGAATGACCGCAGATAATTTAGATTTTCTCACATGTTTCACGAAAAACATTCGTTTCCCATCTGTTTCAGTAAAAATTTTAACCAACTTATCTGATTCACGAAAATCTCTATTATAAAGGACTATCCCTCTAGCGTCTTTACTTATCATTTGTTGTCATGAATTCCTTCAAACGTTTCATTGCTTCTTGGATAACTTCCATACTTGCTGCGTAAGAAATCCTCAAGTAGCCTTCACCATACGGTCCAAAAGCAACTCCTGGAATCAAAGCAACAGCCTTGTTATGAGCTAGTTTCTCAAGAAAAGCATAAGAATCTTTACCAGCTTCACCAGGGATTTTGGCCCAAATATAAAAAGCTCCATCAGGCCTAACCACGTCAAAACCAAGCTCCATCAAAGCTTCCACAATAACATCCCGGCGTTTACGATATTCATCACGCATTGGTAGGGCATCATCCTTACCATTTGTGAGAGCCTCTAAAGCCGCATACTGCGTAATCGTTGTTGCTGACGTCACCAAATACTGGTGAGTTTTGACCAATTGAGCGCACAATGACTGATTCGCAAAAATAAAGCCCAAACGCCATCCTGTCATAGCATGAGATTTTGACAAACCATTGATAACAATCGTTTGTTCTGGAAGATATTCCCCAATAGAAACATGCCCCTCCTCGGTATAGGTAATTTCTGAGTAAACCTCATCTGAAACAACATAGATAGGGTACTTACGGATAACATCAGCCAAAGCCTGAATTTGCTGCCTTGTGTAAACAACACCTGTTGGATTGGCAGGTGAGTTAAGAATAACAGCCTTCAACTTATTTCCTTGAGCTAAAATCGCTTCTTCAAGAATCTCAGGAGTCAAAATAAAGTCCGTCTCAGAAGTATCTAACTCAATAAATTCACCACCATACATTGTTGTAAGAGCTTCATAAATAGGAAAAACAGGGCCAGGGGATAAAACAGTATCACCAGGTTCCAAAATAGCTGCAAGACTGGCAGAAATGGCCTCAGTAGCCCCAATTGTGGTCAAAATTTCTGATTCTGGATCATACGTTAGATTATACTTTTCTTTAACAAAGTCAGCTGCAGCTTGACGAAGTTCTAAAAGGCCAGCCATTCCGGTATAGTGACTCTTATCTTCATCAATCGCTCTCTTTGCAGCCTCTTTAACGTGCTGAGGAGTCGGAAAATCAGGTTCACCCAAAGTCATTCGAAGCATCCCAGGAATCCCTGAAATGGATTGGTCAAATTGACGAATCAAGGATACTTCTAACTGATCTAAATTGTGATTATAACGTTGGCTAACATCCATAGTTAGACTCCTTTTAAATATAATACCCTTATTATACAAAAAATTCTGAAAAAGTACACAAATCTCTTAATCAAACAATCATCTCAAATTGAAATAAAAACAGAATAAAATACTTGAAGAAACGTACCATCAGTTGCTCCTACTTTTTTGAGCTGTTTTTGATATAAGCTCATGTTTTCCTAAAAGAATCAGACTCCGCCGAGTAGAAAGAAAGCAGCAACTGTTTATGCCCGTGCTCTTTGCATAAGACGTTTAGCCTACCCATATGTCTAAAGTTGATAATAAGACCTTCTAAAGCACCTCCAGTCATGACAACTTTGCAAGTCATCAGATCTACTAACCCACCACTTTTCAAATTCGTCACTAAAGATAGCTGTTGGTATCTTTCTGTCAGATACGTTACTGGCTATAAATTACCCTCTTGATCAGCAATCCTACTCTCGGAAAAATAGGTATCAAACCCAGTTTCATCGGAACCAATACCTGTTTTAACATGATTTTCTAAGTCAAAACGGATTTCATCCATCTATATCTTGTAAAGATAACACTCCTGATAACGGCATGATGAAAACTTTCTTTGAGCTACTAGAATCAGAAATATGTTACGGCTTTGAGAAGACATTTAACTCGCTGTCATTCATAAACAAGCTTGTTTATGAATGACAGTGAGTATTCCGATAACAAAAACGCATTCAGTGAGTGAAATGGACAGTAATAAAAAATCTGTAATTTATGTCTGAGCCACCTAAGAAAATAGCCCAAATGCTAATTTTGATTCTTATTGACTATTAATAAGTTTTTATCTCCCAAATAAAAATAAAAAAGTTGAAGAAAACAATCCAAAATGGACATTTTCTTCAACCTGAAAGACTCTCCTAAAAAGAATCCTTTTAACCATAATAAACTTATTTCTTAGCTGATAATTCAAATAGTGGAGATAGAGGACGTTTTTCATGAATACGCACAATGGCATCACCAATCAACTCAGCAATTGAAATTTGTTCAATCTTATCAATCAAACGTTCTTCAGGGAGGTAAATCGTATCTAAAACAACAAGTTTTTCAATAGCTGATTTTTGAATATTATCCAAAGCTGGTCCAGAAAGAACAGGGTGTGTACATGACGCGTAGACACGAGTTGCACCTGCTTCTGCTAAAGCATCTGCCGCATGGCAAATAGTACCAGCCGTATCAATCATATCATCAATCAAAATACATGTCTTGCCTTCAATATTACCAATGATGTTCATCACTTCACTAGTATTCATTTTATCCACACTACGACGTTTATCGATAATCGCAATAGGGGTATGCAAGAATTGTGCTAACTTACGGGCACGTGTCACACCACCGTGGTCAGGACTAACCACAACCACATCATCACCAATTAAACCTTGACGGTCAAAATAATCCGCAATAAGTGGTGCCCCCATAAGATGGTCTACCGGAATATCAAAGAACCCTTGAATTTGTGAAGCATGAAGATCAACAGTCAAGAGACGATCAACCCCAGCAACCTCTAACATGTCTGCTACTAATTTTGATGTGATAGGCTCACGAGACCGTGCTTTGCGGTCCTGACGGGCATAACCATAGTAAGGCATCACAACATTAATGGTTTCCGCACTCGCACGTTTCAAAGCATCTACCATAATCAAGATCTCCATTAGGTTATCATTGACCGGTGAGCTTGTTGATTGCAAAATAAAAACATGATGTCCACGGATTGACTCTTCAATATTTACTTGAATCTCACCATCAGAAAACTGACGAACCGTTGATTTTCCAAGACTAATGCCAATATTTTCAGCAACTTTTTCTGCTAATTCTTTGTTTGATGATAATGCAAACAACTTTAAATTAGAATAAGACATGATTTCCTCCATCTATTTAGTCCACCCCTATTTTACCGTTTTTAAGGCTTTTTTTCAAACAATATTGTATAGAGGCACGACAAACGCATGAAAATCCCTAATCTATTTCTCTGGCTTCGAAGCTATGTTTGCCTTACAGTAATCGTTTTAAATACTGGTCAAAGGACAGACTAAGGACAAATTTTTTACGTCGCATGCTCAT